>NZ_JBEORS010000005.1:0-85603 GCF_040302405.1 Streptomyces sp. NPDC126503 | reverse complement strand
CCGGGCTGGCTTGCCGGTTCCCCGCCGCCCAGCCCACCGGGGGCCCGCCCGGGGGGGGGGGGGCGCCCCCCCGCCCCCCCGCACCGGCGTCTTCCCCCCGCGGCCCCGGCCCGCGCCCGCCCGGAGAACCCCGGGCGTGCCCTCAGCCGCTGGATCCCCCGCCGCCCCCGCACGAGCTGCCGCCGCCCGAACCGCCGCCGGAGCCGCCCCCGCACGAGCTCCCGCCGGAACAGGCCGCCCCGCCGCCGCCCGAGCCGCCCCCGCCGTCGTAACCGCCGCCCGCGCACCACACGGCGCCCTCGTCCGCCGACGTACCACCGCCGGACGAGGGCGGAGCCGGCCGGCCCCGCCCGTACATCCGCGCCGCGGCGACGAGCTGGTCCCGCAGCACCGGATCCGGCAGCGCCCCCAGTCCGTGCAGCGCCACCAGGTGCCCGGCGTCCCGGAGATGGCCGTGAGCCCTGCCGTACGCGCCCAGGGCCCGCCATCCCGCCGACGTCACCGAACCCGCCGTCGCGGCCCAGCAGGCGATGGCCGCGACGATCACGCCGATCAGCGCCGGCAGCACCTTGAGGACGAACGGGGCCACCGGCTCCTCCTTCGCGGCGGCCTCCATCACGGACAGCACGACCGACACCGGGAGGAGCAGGAACGCCAGGAGGCCCAGGACGAGGCAGAGCGCCCGGGTGGTGTTCCGCGCGGAAGGCTCCGTGACCAGGCCGCGGGCCGCCAGCCCGTGCCCGATCCGCTGTACGGACGGGCGCCGCATCACCGCGAGCCGCAGATGATGCAGCGCCCCGAACGGAGCCGCCGCGATCTCCTCCAGCACGGCCTGCTCCACCGGGTCACGCGGGGCGGCGCCCGGGAGCGCGGTCACGATCCCGGGCCCGCCGACGGCCAGCCGCCCGTCGGCGTGGAGCGAGGCGAGCGCGGTGTCCACGACCCGGGCCGGACCGCCGTTCAGGAAGGCGGCCTCGTACCGGTCGTGGACCGGCCCGCCCGCCGGCCGGGGCCTGCCCGGCGGCCGGACGGCCCGCACCACCAGCAGCGTGACGGCGGCGACCGCGGCCACGTACACGAGGACGACGAGGACGTTCACCGGCGACCACCCCCCACCAGGACCTCACGGGCGGCCCGGACCAGCCGGGCGGCCCGGCCGGGCGGCCGGGTCCCGGCCCGCTCCTGCCACCAGCGCGTCAGACGGCGCCGCACCACCGGATCCTCGGGGCGGCCCGCGACCAGCAGGTGCTCGACGAACGCCAGCGCGTCCCGGCGGTAGCCGGCGGTCATCGGCCGGGACCTGGCGTACGCGAGGAACGCCGGCCGGTACGCCTCGCCCAGGATCTCCGGCAGCTCCGGCGCGACCTTCGCGACCACCCCCGCCCGCTTGGCCGCGAGCGCCCGCGCCTGCACCCCGAGCCGCCGCTGGTCGAACCCCTCCGGCACCGGCGTCCCCGCCACCAGCGCCGACAGCAGCGCCGCCTGCGCCACACCGACCCGCTGCCGCGCCTCACCGGTATCCGCGTCGGTCCCCGCGCCGGGTGCCTCCGGGACGGGCGGCGACGGCGCCACGGCGGCCGGCATCGGGCCGCCCGAGACGCGTGCGCCCGCGCCGATGAGCAGCGGAGCCTCCGCCGGGGCGGCGGCGCGGGCCACGGAAGCCCCGCGCCGGACCGCCGGGCGCGCCGCCGACACCGTGGCGCGGATCGTCGCGAGCTCCGAGGCCAGTTCCTCCGCCGGCGGGAAGCGGTCGTCCCGCTCCAGGAGGACGCCGGGCGGGCTGACCCGGGAGGCGAGGTCCGCGAGGATGCTGAGGACGGGTTCGGGTACGGGGTGGGCGTGGGTGTCGTGCCAGACACCGTCCCGTTCGACGCCGCCCGCGACGTGGACGTACGCGATGGCCTCCACCGGCAGTTCGGCCAGGGCCCGCGCGGGGTCCTCACCCCGGTTGAGATGGTTGGTGTGCAGGTTGGCCACGTCGATCAGGAGCCGCACCCCCGTGCGCTCCACCAGCTCGGCGAGGAACCGGCCCTCCGTCATCTCCTGGTCGGGCCAGGCGAAGAGGGCGGCGATGTTCTCCAGGGCGAGCGGCACCGGCAGGGCGTCCTGCGCGATCCGGACGTTCTCGCACAGCACGTCCAGGGCGTCGCGGGTGCGGGGCACCGGCAGCAGATGGCCGGCCTCCAGCAGCGGCGTCGCGGTCAGCGGCCCCCCGGCCCGCACGAACGCGATGTGCTCCGTCACCAGCGGGGCCCCCAGCGCCGTCGCCTTCTCCCCGAGCGCGGCCAGGCGTTCCGGGTCGGGCCGGTCGGCGCCGCCGAGGCCGAGCGACACCCCGTGCGGTACGACGGTCACCCCGCGCTCCCGCAGCCGGACCAGGGAGTCGGGCAGGTGACCGGCGCAGATGTTCTCCGCGACGACCTCCACCCAGTCCACCCCGGGCAGCGCCTCGACCACCGCCGCGATCTCCGGCCGCCAGCCGATCCCGATCCCCAGTTCCCCCATGTCCCGTCCCCCTCCGTCGGTCCCCGGTCCCAGAGGTGATGGCCCCCTGGGAAACGTCCGAACCCCGGGAGGGGGACGTTCAGAGCTTCATTTGAGGTTCGCGGGCCCCAGGGCCTTCGGCGGAGGCGCGTCAGCGCTCGCGGGGGGCGTTCAGCCGGGCCGCCTGCCGCGTCAGATGGTCGCGCTCGGCGAGGCTGGGAGCCGTACGGGCCGCCTCGGCGTACAGCCGTGCCGCCGTGACCGGATCGCCGTCGCGTTCGTGGAGGTACGCGGCCACCGCGGCGTACCGGGGCAGGGACCCGTCCAGCGCCGCGAGGACGTCCTCCTCGATCCCGCACGGCCCTTCCGGCACGTGCACCCCGGGACGGAGCCGCCCCGGCGTTCTCGACATCACCGGCAGGATTCTCTGCCCCTATTTTCTAAGGCGGTCCGGGGCCGCCGCCCGCGCCGACCCGGCCGGGCGGGCGTCAGGCTGTGAGCGCCGCCCGTACGGCGGCTTCAGGGCCGGTTCAGGCGCAGGTGGGCGGCGAAGCGGGCGGAGCCCTCGGAGACGATGGTGGGGCCCGGGGCGATCTCGGTGAAGCCGGCGTCGCGGACCACCGGGAGGTGGCTCGCGGTCAGGGCGGCCCAGTGGCCGGGGGAGGCGGTGCGGACGGCGAGGGGGAAGCCGGCCTCGCGCCAGGCCTTGCGGTCGGGGTCGTCCATGGCCCACCACAGCAGTTGCGCGCCGTGGCCCGCCTGGGCCATCGCCTTGCCCGCCGTCATGGTGAGCTCCGGGTTCACCCACAGGGTCACCGCGCCGTCGGGGACCGGGCCGGGGGCGGCCGGGTCGTCCAGGTCCGTGCCGGAGACCTGGAGGCGGGCCAGCTCCTTGGGCCAGCCGTCCAGCGGTACGGGCGGGAAGACCCGTACCTCCGCCTCCGCGCCGGTCACCGTGAGGCCCGGCAGGGCGGCCGCCCTGCGCCACTCCGCGCCGCGCGCGCGGCGCACCACCTTGCGGATGCGGGTGTCCTCCCAGTCGGTGATCGCCTGTGCCCACGGGCCCTCGCCGGCCGAGCGGTCGTCGGTGAGGATCTCCAGGACGGCGCGGGCGGCGGTCTCCAGGGCGTCGGTCCGGGACGGGGGCGCGTCCCGCTCGATCCGGACCACCAGGGGCAGGACGAACTGCGGCTTCTCGTCGCGGTGATCGGTGTGCGGGGTGTCGTTGCTGCTCACCCGGCAAGTCTGCCACCCCCGCTTCGGGGCGATCTTGTGGGAACAGGACGTTCCGGGTCAGGATGCCCGACATGAAAAGCGATCTCTTCGCCGGTGAGCACCTGGCAGGGGCGGCCGGCGCGCCGGGCATGACGCTGCAGAACGCCAAGGCGGTCAAGTACACGGTCGACGGCGAGATGCACGCCCGCCAGGGCTCCATGATCGCCTTCCGTGGCGATCTCCGGTTCGAGCGCAAGGGCCAGGGCATCGGCGGCATGCTCAAGCGGGCCGTGACCGGCGAGGGACTGCCGCTGATGGCGGTGCGCGGCCGGGGCGAGGCGTGGTTCGCGCACGAGGCGCAGAACTGCTTCCTCGTGGAGATCGAACCGGGCGACGCCCTCACGGTCAACGGCCGCAACGTGCTCTGCTTCGACGCCACCCTCCAGTACGAGATCAGGACCGTGAAGGGCGCCGGCATGACCGGCGGCGGCCTCTTCAACTCCGTCTTCTCCGGCCACGGCAAGATCGCCCTGGTCTGCGAGGGCACCCCGATCGTCATCCCCGTCTCGCCGCAGGCCCCGGTCTTCGTCGACACCGACGCCGTCGTCGGCTGGAGCGAGCGGCTGCAGACCTCGCTGCACCGCTCGCAGTCCGTCGGTTCGATGATCCGCGGCGGCTCCGGGGAGGCCGTCCAGCTGAAGCTGGAGGGCGAGGGCTTCGTCGTCGTCCGCCCGAGCGAGCTCACCCCGCAGAAGAACTCCTCCGGGTGAGGCTGACGGGGGTCGGGCGCCGGTACGGCCCGCGCGGGCCGTGGGCCCTGCGCGGGGTCGACCTCGACCTGCCCGCCTCCCGCCTCGTCCGCGTCACGGGCGGCAACGGCTCCGGCAAGTCCACGCTGCTCCGGCTGATCGCGGGCGTCGACGCGCCCGCCGAGGGCCGCGTCACCGGCCGCCCGGCCCGCACCGCGTACGTACCCGAACGCTTCCCGGCCGCCCTGCCCTTCACCGCCCTCGACTACCTGACGCACCTCGGGCGCCTGCAGGGTCTGCGGGGCGCGGCGGCCCGGGACCGGGCGGGGGAGTGGCTGGAACGGCTCGGGGCCGCGCGGCACGCCCGTACCCCGCTCGCCGAGCTGTCGAAGGGGACCAGCCAGAAGGTCGCCGTCGCCCAGGCGCTGCTGGCCGCCCCCGGCCTGCTCGTCCTGGACGAGGCCTGGACCGGTCTCGACACGGCCTCCCGCGCCGTCCTCGACCACGCGGTGCGCGAGCGGGTCGCGCAGGGCGCCACGGTCGTCTTCGTCGACCACGACCCGCGCCGGCTGGAGGGCGAGGCCGACGCGGAGTACGCGGTGACGCAGGGGCGCGTACGGCCCGGGCCCGCCCCCGGCTCCCGGCGCCCCGCCGCCCGGGTGCGGATCGTCGCCTCCGGCGGGCGGGCGCTGCCCGCGGACCTGCCCGGCGGGACGGCCGTCGTCCCGGGGCCGGGGCACGCCACGGTCCTCACCGTGCCCGCCGACCGCTCCGACGCCCTCCTCGGGGCGCTGCTCGCCGCCTCCTGGCACATCCACCACCTCGCACCCGCCGGGGCCGACCGGAACGACGGGGAAGGCGTACGGGTATGACCGCGCTGGTGCGCTACCACGCGGGACTGCTGCTCCGCTCCCAGCGCTGGCTCGCGCCTCTCGTCCTGTACGCCGCCGTCCTCGGGATCGGCGTCCACGCGGGTGAGCCGGTGCTCGGCGCGCTCGCTCTCACCGCCGCCGCCCTGCTGCCGGTGACGGCCTGGGCGGTACGGATCTGCCTCACGCAGGAACCGCCCGCCGCCCGTGCCGTCGTGGCGGCCGCCGCGGGCCGGGGCCGGGGACACCTGGCGGCGCTGCTCACGGGGGCGGGCGGGGCGGTTCTGGCCGGCGGGGCCGCCGTGGGCGCGGTCGTCGCGGTCACCGACACGCGGGGCGTCGGCGCGTCGGCGGCGGTCACGGCCGGACTGCTCGGCGCCACGGAGTGCGCCCTGGTGGGCGCCGCCGTCGGCGCCCTCGCGAGCCGCCCGTTCCTCAAGGCCACCGGCTGGTCGCTGGCGGCCCTGGTCCTGGGCGCCCTCCTCGCCCTGGTGGCGCCCGGGTCGCCCGCACGGCACGCGGTGACCGTCCTGACGACCGGTTCCGGCGCCGGAGTCCTGACCGGGCTGCTGCCCTCCGGTGCCGGGGCCCTGGTCCTCGCGGCGGCCGTGGCGGCCCTCGCCCGGCGGGCCACGGCGCGCCTGGAGTGAGGCGCGCGGCCGCAGTACGCTCGATGGCATGACCACGGAATCCGGCTTCACCTGTGCGCCCGCGAGCGAACCGAGGCCCGCACCGGCGAGCGAGGGGCCGTACGCCGCCTGCGTCCTGTGCCAGGAAGCGACCGAGTACCCCGAGTCCACCAAGGGCATCACCCTCTGCCCGGTCTGCGAATGGCGCGAGGCCGAGCGCACGGCCTGCTCCGGCTGAGACGGCGGTTCGGCCGACCGGCCCGCCCGGCTGAACCGGTGGTACGGGTCGACCGGCGGTACGGGTCGACCGCCGGTTCTGGCGGTCGCCGCACTCCCGGCCGGCCCGGCCCGGCGCCTCCGGCCGTCCGTCAGCCCCGCATGAGCTCGGAGACCTTGACGAAGCGGTAGCCGCGCGCCCGCAGCTCCGGCACGATCCGGCGGACCGCCCGCTCGGTGACCGGGGCGGCGCTCCGCGTGCAGTGCAGGACGACGACCGAACCGGGCTTCACCCCGGCGAGCACCTGCTCCGCCACGGCGTCCGCGTCCTCGGCGAAGGCGTCGCCGCCGACCACGTCCCACTGCACCGCCGTGACCCCGGTGGGCGCCAGCGCCCGCAGGGCCGTGTCGTCGTAGCAGCCCCCGGGGAAGCGGAAGTACGGCACCACATGGACGGCGCCGGCGTCCCGGAAGGAGTCGAAGGCCCGCCGGACGTCCGCCGCCATGTCCGGCGCGGCGACCTCCGGCAGGCCGTAGCAGGGCGAGGCGAAGGCGTAGTGGCTGTAGGAGTGGTTGGCGATCTCGAAGAGGGGATCGCGACCGATCGAACGGGCCTGGTCCGGGTACTCCTCCGCCCACCGGCCGGTCATGAAGACGGTCGCGCCCACCTTCAGGCGCCGCAGGGTGGCGATGAGCTCCGGGTGGTCGAAGCGCTCGCCCCGGGCGGCCCGGGGGCCCTGGTCGGCGGTCATGTCGGCGTCGAAGGTGAGGGCGACGACCTTCTCCGCGCTCCTCGCCCGGTGGGTGTAGACGGCGGTGAGGCCGCCGGGCCGGGGCGCGAGCGTCGGGGGAGCGGCGGGGGGTTTCCGGGCCGGTGCCGGTGCCGCACCGCCGGCCCGGGCCGGCGCGCTCGGTCCGAGACTCGTCCCGGGGGCCCGGGGGGCGGTGACGTCGGGGGTCCCTCTGCCGTCGGTTCCGCACCCGACCAGGACCGAACCCACCAGTGAGCCCAGAAGCGTCAGTACCGTCACTTTTCGTACGGAAATGGTCACAAGCGGAAGCTAACTGATCAGATGATCGTCCTCCGCCAGCGGCGCGGCGCCGTCCCGCACTCCCACCCCAACGCCCTCCTCCGACCCGCCGCCGTCACACGTCCGCCCCGCCGGCGACTGCCGGCGGGGCGGACGACGGGAACTGGGGGCCGGTCAGCGCCAGGGGCCCGTCACCGCGAAGGTCGTCCCCGGCGAGTAGCAGTTGACGTACATGGTCGTGCCGTCGGGAGAGAAGGTGACCCCGGCGAACTCGCCCCACTCCGGGGCCTCCGGCGTCCCGATGTTCTGCGCACCGCGGGCCACCGGGTACACCTCGCCCTTCCTGCTCAGCCCGTACACGTGCTGCGCCCCGTCGCCGTCCTCGCAGACCATCAGACCGCCGGTCGGCGCCAGGCAGATGTTGTCCGGGGTCTCGCCCGGCAGCCGGATGTCGGTGCTCGGGCCGAAGACGACGACCAGGGTGAGCCGGCGCCGGTGCGGTTCGTACTTCCACACCTGGCCGAAGTGGGTGGCGCCGGAACCGTCCTTGACGCGGGCGAAGGAGGAGACGAAGTAGACGGCCCGCCCGCCCCAGTAGCAGCCCTCCAGCTTCTGCGCGTGGGTGATGCCCTTCGGTCCGAAGTCCTGGAGCCGGATGGGCGTCTCCACCGCCTGCGGGTCCGGTACGGGGACCCACTCGACGCCCTCGAACCGCGCGCCGGTCTCCTGGATCACGGACAGGTCCGGTACCCCGGGCACCCGCATGGCCTCCAGGGCGCCGCCCGCGCGGAGCGAACCGGTGCCGCCGAGCGGCTGGTGCGGGAGGAAGCGGTAGAAGAGGCCGAAGGGCCGCTCGAAGGCGTCCTCCGTCTCGTACACGATGCCGCTCGCGGGGTCGACGGCGACGGCCTCGTGCTGGAAGCGGCCCATCGCGGTGAGCGGGACGGCGCCGGTGCGGTGCGGGTCGGCGGGGTCGACCTCGAAGATGAAGCCGTGGTCCTTGGCGTAGCCGTTGGCGCCGGCCTTGTCCTCGGTCTCCTCGCAGGTCAGCCAGGTGTTCCACGGAGTGGGCCCGCCCGCGCAGTTCACGGCGGTGCCGGCCACGCCGACGCGCTCGCCCAGCACGTTGTTCCGTCCGTCGAGCTCCAGGACCGTGCAGCCGCCCTTGGCGGCGGGGTCGTACGTCAGACCGGGCACGGTCGGGACGCCGATGCGGCCGGTGGCGCGGTTCTCGTGGTTCCGTACGAGGTGGACCCGGCCGCGGCGGCCGGCGAAGGCGCCCATGCCGTCGTGGTTGCCGGGGACCGCGCCCTCACCCGAGCGGAGACGCTCGCCCTGGCGGGAGAGGACCTTGTAGGAGAAGCCCTCGGGAAGGTCGAGCAGACCGTGCGGGTCGCGAACCAGCGGACCGTAGCCCGCCCGGCCCGTGTGGCCACCCGGTACGGCGGCCGCGGCGGTCCCGGCGAACAGCTCGGAAACGGCTCCGGAGAAGGCGATCGCGGCGGCCGAGGCGCCGGTACGGGCGAGGATCTGACGTCGTGTCGCGGACATGAGGCAACTCACTTCCTGTGGCGGTACCCGCCCCGCGCCGGAGGGCAAGGGGGAGGGACAGGTGTGTGACGTGCTGCACACGTGACGTGTGACCCGCATGGTGTATCACGTGCCGTGGTGACACGTGAACCATGCGGGCCCACGTCGCCTCATGAGGCGTCCGCGAACGGACGGGGGGTCAGACCAGCTCGGCGGTGAGCGTGATGGTCGTGCCGGCGAGCGCCTGGCTGACCGGGCAGTTCTTCTTCGCCTCCTCGGCGAGGGAGGCGAACTGGTCGGCGTCCAGGCCGGGGACCTCGCCGCGCACGGTCAGGTGGATGCCCGTGATGCCCTCGCCGGGCTGGAAGGTGACGTCGGCCTTGGTCTCCAGGCGGGTCGGCGCGTTGCCGGCCTTGGCCAGACCGTTGGAGAAGGCCATCGAGAAGCAGGAGGAGTGCGCGGCGGCGATGAGCTCCTCGGGGCTGGTCTTGCCGTTCGGCTCCTCGGCGCGGGCCGGCCAGGACACGTCGTACGAACCGAGACCGGAGGAGTCGAGGGTGACGACGCCGGAGCCCTTGAGGAGGTCGCCCTGCCAGACGGTGTGGGCGTGACGCACGGTGGCCATGGTGAATCCCTTTCAGTTGGGTATGGCTCCCAACCTACTGCCCCACAAGGCCCTTCGCGTCGCGTGCGAGGGCGGTGAGCCGGGAGATCGCCCGGAAGTACTTCTTGCGGTACCCGCCGTTCAGCATCTCGTCGCTGAACAGCCGGTCGAAGGGGAGGCCGGAGGCGAGAACCGGTATCTCCCGGTCGTAGAGCCGGTCGGCGAGCACCACGAGCCGCAGCGCCGTCGACTGGTCGGGGACCGGCCGGACGTCGGTGAGGCAGACCGCGGTGAGGTCGTCGGTGAGGGCCCCGTACCGGCTCGGATGCACCCTGGCCAGGTGTTCCAGAAGGTGCGGGAAGTCGTCCAGGGAGGCGCCGGGCGTCGCGTACGCGGTCTCGGTGACGACCTGGTCGGAGTAGGGGGCGGGGGCCTCGGGCAGGCCCCGGTGACGGTAGTCCTCGCCGTCGATCCGCAGGGGCCGGAAGTGCGCGGAGAGCCCCTGGATCTCGCGGAGGAAGTCGGCGGCGGCGAACCGGCCCTCGCCCAATTTGCCCGGCAGAGTGTTGGAAGTCGCGGCGAGCGCGACGCCCGACTCGACCAGCCGGGCGAGCAGGCTGGAGACGAGGACGGTGTCGCCCGGGTCGTCGAGCTCGAACTCGTCGATGCACAGGAGGCGGTGCCCGCTCAGGGTCTTCACCGTCTGCTGGAAGCCGAGCGCGCCCACCAGGTTGGTCAGCTCCACGAAGGTGCCGAAGGCCTTCAGCGCGGGCTCGGCCGGGGTGGCGTGCCAGAGCGAGGCGAGCAGATGGGTCTTGCCGACGCCGTATCCGCCGTCCAGGTAGACCCCGCGCGGGCCGCTCGGCGCGGCCGGCTTCCGGGCGAACCAGCGGCGCCTGCCGGAACCGGAGGCGTGCGCCCCGCCCAGGCCCTCCGCGAAGGCGCTCAGCACCTTGACGGCCTCGGTCTGGCTCGGCTGGTTCGGGTCCGGGAGGTACGTGTCGAAGCGTACGGAGTCGAACCGCGGCGGCGGCACCATCTCGGCGACCAGCCGGTCGGCGGGGACATGGGGCTCGCGCGAGCAGAGCGAGAGCGGGGCCGCTCCGGAGGAGGCGGCTTGGGTGAGAGCACGGGTCGACACAGTTCCCCACTGTAAGCGCCGTGTCAGACTGCGAGGATGCGACGCCTCTTCCCTGTGACGGACATGACAGCCCCCGCGGCACCCTCCGGAACCGAGGCCGGGACCCCCCCGGGGCGGCCGGGGGAGTGGTCCCTCGACGCACTGGCCGACGCCTACGCGTACCCGGAGGGGGACGGTGTGTGGCTGCGCGCCAACATGGTCTCCTCGCTGGACGGCGCCGGTCAGCACGAGGGCCGCTCCCAGCCGCTCTCCTCCGACACCGACATGCGGATCTTCGGCACGCTGCGCGGCCTGGCGGACGTGGTCGTGGTCGGTGCGGAAACGGTACGCCTGGAGGGGTACCGCCCCGCCAGGGCGCGGGAGGCCTTCGCCGCCCGCCGGGCCGCCGCGGGCCAGGGTCCCGCTCCGGTGATCGCCGTCGTCAGCGCCTCCCTCGACCTCGACTTCTCCCTGCCGCTGTTCACGGAGCCCCTGGTGCCCACCCTGATCCTCACCGGGGCGGCGGCCCCCGCCGACCGGGTGAGGGCCGCCCGGGAGGCCGGCGCGGAGGTGCTGGTCGCGGGCGACGGGGCGGGCGTGGAGCCGGCCCGGGCGCTCGCCGCGCTCGCGGAGCGGGGTCACCGGCGGCTGCTGACCGAGGGCGGGCCCCGGCTGCTCGGCCAGTTCGTGGCCGCCGGGGTCCTCGACGAGCTGTGTCTGACGGTCTCCCCGACCATGACGGCGGGGGACGCCCAGCGCATCGCCGGCGGGCCCCCGGTGGCCGTCCCGGCCCGCTTCGAGGTGGTCTCGGTGCTGGAGGAGGACGGGTTCCTCTTCACCCGTTACCGCCGCGTCTGACAATCAGCGGAATTTCCCGTTCCGCTTAGCTTCCGCTTGGGCACACTACAGACGCAGACCCCGTGTGGGCACGGGGAAGGATGGTTTCCGCAGAAGGGCTCCTGAGTTGTTCACAAGCGTTCTGATGATCGAGAAGCCCCTGTCGTCCGTCGACGTGGAATTCGTCACCACGCTGCACGGCGACGAGGGCGTGTCCTTCATCGTTCTGATGCAGCCGCGCGGTGACCAGGCCGATGTACTGCTGCGCGCCATCGACGACGTCGCCCTGGGCGAATTGAAGGAAGCGGCCCGCGAGGGCGAGGAACCCGAGGGGCGGGAGGCGAGGCTCCCCGCCGAGCGGGCCCTGGAGCACTCCCTCCAGGCACTGAGGGACGCCGGCTGCGAGGCGGTCGGACAAGTGGTCGAGGACCACCCCCTGGACAAGATGAAAGCGGTGGTCGACGAGGTGAACGCCGACGAGGTGATCGTCCTCACGGCCCCGCACTACGTGGAGGAGTTCTTCCACCGCGACTGGGCCTCCCGCGCCCGCCACAAGGTCGGCGTACCGGTCCTGAAGCTGTTCGCCCACAGCGACTGACCGGCCGGGGCTGCCACACGGGCAGGACGGGGCGGTACGGGACCCGGGGTACGGCACCCGGCCCGCCCCCGTCGCCGGGCTCGGCCGCCCGGGCCAGGGGCGTGAGCGCGCCGCGGTTCCGGCCGTCCGCCGGGGCGACGAGCACGTGCCCGCGCCGCCATGCCGGCTCCGGTCGTACGGGCCCCGCCAGGGCCGTGCCCCCTGCCGGTGCCTCGTCGCGCCCGGGCCCGGCCCCGGCCTCGTCGGTCCCCGCCGTGCCGCCGCATCGGGAGGCCGGCCCGGCGGGCCGACCCGGGAGGCCCCTCCCGCACCGGGGCCGGGGCCCGGGCCCCCGGCCGCCGTACCGTCCCCGGTCCCGCCGCGCCCGCCCGCGCGGGGCCCCGGGGTGCGGCCCGGGGCCCGGGAGCCGTACCCGTACCGGCAGCGGTCCCGCCCCCGCCCCGGTGGACGTTCCGCTTCCGGCCCCGTCGGGGCGTGCCCCGGGGAGGGGAGCGGGAAGCACTAGGCTGGGGGCTCCAGAACCACACACCCCCGGGGAGAGATCCGCATGGCACCCGCCATCCCTGCCGCCATGGAACGGCCGCACTTCATCGGCATCGGCGGTGCCGGAATGTCGGGCATCGCCAAGATCCTCGCCCAGCGGGGTGCCAAGGTCGCGGGCAGCGATGCCAAGGACTCCGCCACCGCCGAGGCGCTGCGCGCGCACGGCGTCACCGTGCACATCGGGCACGCCGCCGAGCACCTCGCCGACGACGCCTCCGCCGTGGTCGTCTCCAGCGCCATCCGCGCCGACAACCCGGAGCTGGCCCGCGCCGCCGAGCTCGGCATCCCCGTCGTGCACCGCTCCGACGCCCTCGCCTCGCTCATGGACGGGCTGAGCGCGATCGCCGTCGCCGGCACGCACGGCAAGACGACCACCACGTCCATGCTGGCCGTCGCCCTCACCTCGCTCGGCGAGGACCCCTCGTACGCGATCGGCGGCGACCTCGCGGGCCCCGGCACCAACGCCCGGCACGGCGAGGGACGCGTCTTCGTCGCCGAGGCCGACGAGAGCGACCGCAGCTTCCAGAAGTACGACCCCGAGGTCGCGATCGTCCTCAACGTCGAGCTGGACCACCACGCCAACTACGCCGACCTGGACGAGATCCACGAGTCCTTCGAGGCCTTCGCCGCCAAGATCCGCCCCGGCGGCGCCCTCGTCGTCGGCGAGCACGCGGGCGCCCGCGAGCTGGCCCGCCGCGTCGCCGGACGCGAGGACCTGCGCGTGATCACCGTCGGCGAGTCCGAGGACTCCGACGCCCGGATCACCGCGATCGTCCCCAACGGGATGACGAGCGAGGTCACCGTCGTCCTCGACGGCACCGCGCACACCTTCACCGTCTCCGTCCCCGGCCGCCACTACGCCCACAACGCCGCCGCCGCCCTCGCCGCCGGCGCCGCCGCGGGCATCGAGCCCGCCGGCCTCGCGCAGGCCCTCACCGCCTACACCGGCGTCGGGCGCCGCCTCCAGCTCAAGGGCGAGGCCCGGGGCGTCCAGGTCATCGACTCGTACGCCCACCACCCCACCGAGATGACCGCCGACCTGGAGGCCATGCGCGCCGCCGCCGGGGACGCCCGCCTCCTCGTCGTCTTCCAGCCGCACCTCTTCTCCCGCACCCAGGAGCTGGGCACGGAGATGGGCGCGGCCCTGACCCTCGCCGACGGCTCGGTGGTGCTCGACATCTATCCGGCCCGCGAGGACCCGATCCCCGGCATCACCAGCGAGCTGATCGTCGACGCGGCCCGCGCCGCCGGCGCCGACGTCACCCCCGTCCACGACAAGGACACCGTCCCGGACGTGATCGCGGGAATGGCGAAGCCCGGCGACCTCGTTCTGACCATGGGCGCGGGTGACGTGACGGACCTGGGCCCGAGGATCCTGGACCGGCTGGCCGGGAACTGACCGGCAGGGCGCAGGGGAAACCGAAGGGAACCGAGGAGCGAGCGATGGCGTACGAGGTCGAGAAGACGGACGAGGAATGGCGCGCCGAGCTGACGCCCGCCGAGTACCAGGTGCTCCGGCAGGCCGGCACCGAGCCCGCCTTCCGCGGTGAGTACACCGACACGAAGACGAAGGGCGTCTACTCCTGCCGAGCCTGCGGCGCCGAACTGTTCACCTCGCACGAGAAGTTCGAGTCCCACTGCGGCTGGCCGTCCTTCTACGACCCGAAGGACAGCTCGGCCGTCGAGCTCGTGGAGGACCGCTCCCACGGCATGGTCCGCACCGAGGTCCGCTGCGCGCGCTGCGGCTCGCACCTGGGCCACGTCTTCGAGGGCGAGGGCTACCCGACCCCGACCGACCAGCGGTACTGCATCAACTCGATCTCGCTGCGCCTGGAGCCCGAGCAGGGCTGACCGCCGGCCCTTCGCCCCGATCGCGCCCGGCCCGGGACCGTACGCCTGCCGTACGGTCCCGGGCCGGACCCCGTCCCCGTCTCAGCTCGGCGAGGGCACCGGGGTGACCTCCTCGCGCCCGATGCGGCTGCCCGACTTGTAGATCGAGACCGTTCCGTCGCGGATCACGTACCGGTACGGGCTGTTCGTCGCCTCGTACCCCCCGCTCGTCCTCCGCGCCTTCATCGCGATGCCCGGCTCGCGCCCGTCGCGGAATTCGCCGTAGTAGTAGAGCTGCCCCGACGCCGTCTCGCACAGCGTGATCCGGTGGTCCTCGGTGTGGAAGGCGTCGACCAGCTCGGCGCCCTCGCCCTTCGGCAGCGCCTCCGCGACCCGGGAGGGGCACGGGGCGGCGGTGGCGCTCGGGCGCGCCGTCGGCCGGGAGCCGTCGGCGTCGGACTCCTCGAACGAGCGGAAGACGCTCGACGCGACGCCGAGCGCCACCAGCGCTCCGACCAGGGTGAGGCAGCCGGCCAGGCATCCGTTGGACTTCTTCTTCGCCGGTGGCCGGTACGGCGGGGTGTACACCGGACGGGACGGCGGCGCCGGGGCGGGCGGGGACGTCCGTCGCGGCGGGGTGGGCGTGTAGCCCGTACCGCCCGGCGGCGGGTAGAAGACGCCCGTCGGGCGGCCCCCGGACCGGCCCGTGCCGCTCGTCCCCGGCGTGGCCGCCCGGCGCGGCGCGGCCCTCCTGGTGCCGCCCGTGCCGCTCCCGGACGCACCGCCGGAACCGCGCCCGGACGCCGGTGTCGTCGGTGTCGTCGGGGTTGTCGGTTTTTTCGGGGTCTTCGGCGTCGTCGTGCTCGGCCCGGGGGCCGTCCTCCGGGGCGCGGAGGTCCCGGAGGACGGCTTCCGCGCGGGCCCGGCGCTCGTCTTCCAGCTCTTGCCGCAGCCCACGCAGCTGAGGTTGCGCGCGCTGTTGGCGGCCCGGCAGACCCCGCACTGCCAGTCACCCGCCGGGCGCGCCGGTGAGGGCCGTTTCGCCGCCGGGCGCGACGGGGCGGCGGGCCGCGGCATCGGTGCCCGACGGGTCGACCCGCAGATCGAGCAGGCCGCGTCCTTCGGTCCGTTGTTGTTGTCGCAGTCCGCGCACTTCCAGTTGGCCGAGCCCGCCACCCCTGTCGTCCCCTCCTACCGCTCGCCCGGCGCCGGATGCGCCATCACGACCCGGAACAGTTCCTCCGAGCCCGCTCCCGCCGGGCTGACGATCCACGCGGGATCCTCGGGCACCCGCTCCAGCTCGGGCTCGGCCGGTGTTCCGGCCTCCTCCGCCGGCGCCCCTGCCGGGGGGACCGGGGCGGTGAGCCGCTCCTTCCCGGCCTCCGCCGCCGCCCGTACCCGTACCTCCTCGCGTACGTCTCCGGCCGCCCCGCCCGCCGGGGCGCCACCCGGCACCGGGGCCGGGTCCGCCGCCCGCGGGGCGGGACCGGCCGCCGCGGGTCCGGTCCCCTCCCCGTACGGCACCGAGAACTCCTCCCACAGCAGGCGCAGGAAGCTCCGCGTCCGCTCCACCGCACCGCGCGGCACGTCGACCCGGACCACGAGCGACTCGGTGCCCTCGGCGCCCACCCCGGCCACCGGCGGGGCGAGCGCGCCCGCGTCCGGGAAGCGGAACCGGAGGACCAGCCGGTGGTCCTCCCGCGCGTCCCGGGGCGGGTGGAGCGCGGCGGAGACACACCGGGTCACCCGGGCCTCGAAGACGCCCTCGCCGATCCAGGTGAACTCCAGGAGCCCGTCACGGCCGAGGGAGAGGCGGAAGCCGCTCCACTCCAGACTCACAGGCTGTTCGCGATCGTCTCGATGATCTCGTCCATCTCGAACTCCTCCAGGCCCTCGCCCGCCTTGGAGGCGAAGTGGAGGGTGAGGTCCCACTCCTCGGCGATCTCCGACCACGGCGCCTCCTCTGGGGCGAACAGGACCAGCCGCTTGGCGGACTGCTCCATGACGGAGGTCTGGCTGCGGGCGTACCCCCACTGCTCGAAGAGGTCGTCCATCGTGCGGGGGATGTGCCGGGGGTAGGTGGCCGCGCCGGCGCCGACCGTGCCGAGGGGGTGCGCGGGCGCGTCCGTGAACATCACGATGACGTGCCGGCGGCGGTCGAGTCCGGTCTCCCAGGGCGAGTTGATCGCCAGCGCCAGGGCCTCCAGACCGGATTCGGGGATGTCGCCGCCGCCCCCCGCGTCGATCCCGCCGACGAACTCCTCGAACGCGCCGGACTGCGCGGGCAGGTGGAGGAAGTCGGTCTCCTCGATCGCGTCCGAGGGGTCGTCGCCGAAGTCACGGAAGGCGATGACCTTCAGCCGCAGCTGGCTGATGGACTTGCCCTTCTTGGCCATCACGTCGTCGAGCCGCTGGTGGAACTGGAGGGCGCTCGACTTCACGGTGTCGAGGACGGGCGACATGCTGCCGGTCGCGTCGATGCAGAGGGCGAGGTCGACGGCGTACTGGAGGTTGCCCTGGTACTGCCCGCGGGCGTCGTTCATGGTGTGCTGCTCCTTGTCAGGGGGTGCGGCGGCCGCCCCCGCGGCCGCCGAGGTTGATACGGACCCGGGACCGGCCCGGAGCCGGGGAGGGTGCCGCCTCCCCGGCGGCCGGAGCCGCCGGGGCGGAAGGCGCCGCGTCCGCCGCGTCCGCCGCCTCCGGCGCGGGCACGGCGGGTGCCGCCGGGGGAGCGGCCGGCGCGGGGCGCTCCTTGCGGGGACCGAAGCTCGACCGGACCCGGCTGATCCGCGAGGGCCCGGGGGCCGGCTCGGCCACCGGGGTCTCCGCCCGCGTCGTCCCCGCCGTCTCCGTTTTCTCCGGCGTCCCCGCTTTCTCCGGCGCCGAGGTCCCGGGCCTGCGGTGCCGCAGCGCGCAGACCTCGGGGTCGGCGAGCGTCTCCAGGAAGGTCTCGATCCCGGGGCGGACCCGCGGGTCGGCGGCGGTCATCCGGCGCAGCAGCGCCAGGAGTTCGTCGGAGAGGCGCGGGTCCAGGCGCAGTTCCTCCCCGGCGTTCACCGCGTCGGCCGGGGAGCCGAACGCCGCGTCGTACGAGGGCAGGTCACCCGTCACGTACAGATGGGTCATCAGGCCCAGCGCGAAGACGTCGACGGCGCAGGTGAGGTCGGCGGGCCCGGCGGAGCCGTCGTCCTGGAGGTAGCGGCGCCACTCGGGCGCACCGTACACGGAGTCGCCCGAGATGTCCTCCGGCCCCGGCGGGTCGCCGGACTCGTAGGAGTCGTCGAAGTCGATCAGCTTGGCGACGTGGAAGGCGGCCCCCTCCCGCTTCTGGATCAGGACGTTCAGCGGCTTGAGGTCGCCGTGCACGATGCCCAGGTCGTGCAGCATCCGCAGGCTGGAACCGAGCGTCTTGAGCAACACCGCCTTCTGGTTCGGCTCCAGCGTCTGCGGCCGGTCCAGGCTGGTGGTGTCGATCCGCTCGGTCACCTTGTAGTAGGTGCTGCCCTCGTGGAAGAAGTCGGTGGCCAGCACGATGTTGCCGCCGCCCACGGAGTCCGGGCGCAGCTTCTTCATGACCTTGCGGTGCCGCTTCTCGAACTCCTGGGCCACCTCGCGCCGGATGCGCACGCTCGGGGAGTCGGCGGCGTCGTCGCGCGGGCGCTTCGGTTCCAGGAACCGTTTGACGAAGAACTGGCCCCCGTCCTTCTCGGCGAAGGCCCAGATGCACTTGCCCCCGTTGGCGTTGGTGGGATCGGTGACGACGCGGTAGCCCGCGATCGTGTCGCCCTTCTTCATCGGTACTCCTCGAGCGCGGGCGGCAGATAGGTCTCGTATCCCGCGCGGTAGGTCTGCCAGCTCTGTTCCTGCCAGGCGCGGATGCGCGCGTCCGCCGTCCGCCCGTCCTCGGGGCCGCCCGGTGGCTCCTCGGCCCCGCCGCGCGGTGACCGGTCGAGCGCCCGGGGCCGCCCCTTGAGGTGGCGCTCCGTCAGCTCCGCGTACCGCCGCTCACTGCTCTCGCGCACGTGCGCCAGGTCCCGGTAGCCCAGGGCGAGCAGGGCGAGGGAGGCGTCGTCCCCGGTGTACGCCTGCACCTCGCGCCGCAGCAGATCGGCCCACTCGTACTCGGTGTGGGCCCGGCGCAGGGTGCTCAGGAGCAGGTGCTCGAAGTCGGCCGGGGTGTGCACGTAGCCGAAGTAGCCGTCGGTGGCGGCGATCAGGACGCAGGGCATCGGGAAGGAGGCGATGAGCTGCGTGTCGACGGTGAACTCGCGGTCCGCGCAGATCACGTTGGTCATCGGCGGATCGGTGCGCAGCAGCTCCAGGGCGTCGCTCTCCCGGGTGTGGTCCCGGGTGAGGACGTGCAGCCCCGAGGCGGGCGCGAACACGTACGCCCGGGAGTCGCCCGCCCACAGCGGGCGCAGTTCGACGGTGCCCTCGCGGCCGAGGACGCGGTAGTGGACGCCCGCGAGCGTGGTCGGAAGCTGCCGGCGCATGGTGCCGCCGATCTTGCTGCGCCGCTGCGGGGCCTTGGTCAGGAACCAGTCGAGGTACTGGTGCAGGGAGGCGGGTCCCGCTTCCTCGGTCTCCAGGGCCACCTCGTGGAACCAGCAGTCCGTGGCGAGCCGCGCCACCCGGGAACCGACCCAGGCACCGGTGCGCCAGGCGCCGTCCGCACCCTGCCAGACCGGGCTCGCGCCCGCGCCGCCCGAGCCGTCGAAGACCGCGATCACGCCCTGGTCGGTGCCCCAGTGGTGGGCGACGAACGGCTCGGCGTCCTCCCCGTGGCCGGGCACCTGCTCGGTCCACACGGTCAGCGCCTGAAGTCCCTCGACGTTTCCCCGCGTCGACCAGACCGCCTGGGACGGCAGCGCCCGTGGCGGCGGGTCCGGCGGGCCCGCCGGAGGGCTTCCTGCCGAGCCGCCGGGGGCGTCCGCCGGCGCGCCCGCGGGTACGGGCGGGCCGCCCGAGGCCGGCCCGCCGCCCGTGCCCGTCACGAGGGCCTGCGCGGGGGCCGCTACGGAGGCAGCGGCGGGCCCCGGGGCCGCGGGCGGGGGCGGTGGCCACTGCTCCGGGCGGTGCGCGGGCGCGGCGTGCCGCGCCCCGTGCTCGTGCTCTGCCATCAGCGCTCCCTGTCGGGTCCGGGCCGGGGCGTGTCCCGCTTCGGGGTGTCCCGTCTGGTGGTGCCCCGCACCCGGCTCACCCGGGGCGCGGGACGGTCGGCGGCCGGTTCCCCGGCGGGGCGCGGCTCCGGGGTGGCGGCGCGGGGCGCGGACCGGTCCGTCCCCCCGGATCCGGCGGGCGGCAGCGGCTCGTCCTCGGGCGGCCCGGGACGCCCGGGCTCCCGGCCGGTGGTCCGGTCGTCGTCGCGGGCGGCGCGGCGGGCCGGACCGTGCCCGCCCGGGCGCCCGGAGCCGTACGTACCCGTGACGCGGCCGCCGGGGCGCGGCCGGCCGCCCTCGCCGTGCGGTTCGTCCCGCACCACCTCGCCGCGCAGCGGCCGGCGGGCCGGTTCGTCCTCCTCGTGCGCCGGTCCGAGCGCCGGGGCCGGGTCCGCCGCGCGGGCCAGGGAGCCGCGCAGCCGGCCGCGCCGGGCGGCCCCGTCGAACAGGCCCTCGCCGTCGCGCAGGACCTCCTCCAGGACGGTGCGCTCCAGTTCCGCCTGCTCGAAGGGCTCCCGGTCCGCGTCACCGCGCTCCAGGACCAGGCGCATGATCTCGCGCCGCACCTCGCGCTTCTCGGCCTCGTTCTTCTCGATCCAGGCGAGCGCCGCCCGGGGGCCCTCCTTCTCCATGATCTCGGCGATCAGGCCGTCGAGCCCCTCCTCGCGGATCATGTCCAGGTGCCGGCCGCGCCGCATCCCCGAGAGCCGAGTCTCCCGCACCACGTCCCGGAACTCCCGCCCGCTGGTGGCGATCTCGTCCTCGTCGACGAGCAGTTCGACCTGCACGTTCCGCAGCCGTACCGCGTCGTCCCCGGTGAAACCGGCCACCGTCCCGTTCAGCGCGCGCTCGGCCTGGTGGAACTCGGCGATGTCGTAGTCGCGCGCCACCTCCCGCAGCGTCCGGCGGAGATACCCGAAGAGCGCCCCGCTCATGTCCCGGATGCCGCGCGCCACGACCTGGGCCGGATCGGCGACCCGGCACACCAGGTCGACCCGGCTGCGGAAGGAGAACGTCGGGTCCCGGCTGAGCAGCGGGATGTCGAGGATCAGCCGGTGCTCGGTCATGTCGACGGTGAACACGCCGTGGTACGTGCCGAAGCGGGAGGACGGGATCTCCTCGCCGCTGCGGATCGTCAGCGAGGGGCCGCTCTCCCTGACCAGGACGAGCGCGCTCCCGGGCCTCGGTGGCCGGACCGGCTTCGTCAGCCGCCACTTCGGCAGCTCCTCGAAGGACAGCACCGGGTCGTAGGTCTGCTCTCCCACGGGTTCCTCCCTCTTGTCGGCGGTGCGGGGCCGGACGGCGGTCCGGGTGGTGCGGGTGGTCGGGCCGGGGCCGTACGGCCCCGGACGTGCGGTCCGGGCCGGTGCGGACCAGGTCGTACGGATCAGGTCGTACGGTTCAGGCGCGCGTGCAGCACGGCCGCGTTGCGCGAGGGCCGTTCGCGGTCGTGCGCCCACTTGTTCAGCCACCAGAGCAGTCGTTCGCGGTGCGCGCCCGGCCTGCGGGCCACGTCGGCCAGGAGGCCGGCCAGCGCGTCGAGCGTTCCGGGACGCCCCCGGTCGGCGTACGTGTCGATCCACTCGCGCAGGGCGAGCAGGGCGCTCTCCTGCACCGGGCGGCGCGCCAGGGCCCGGGCCCAGAGTTCCGCGAGGGCCGCGCGGTGCGCGGGCAGCCCGCTCAGCAGCAGCGGCACACCGGGCACGCCCTCCACGGGGCCGTCCGCCGGGGCCTCGTACGGCCGGGTCGTCGCGAAGACGAAGGCGGACAGCGTCTTCACCACCATGGGGGAGAGGTCCCGCGGCGCCGACCAGTCCAGATGGGCGGCGAGCAGCGGCCCCGCCTGCCCCTGGTGGACGAGGTGCACCCCGCCCCACGCCACGGACGGCAGCGTGCCCCAGTCGTCGCCCCGGTCCAGCGCGTCCCGCAGGACGGCCACCGCCCGGTCGGGCGCGGTGCGGCCCAGGAGCCCGCCCGCCGTGTTGGCCGCCGTCCCCGCGAGCCGCCGCTCGCGGGCCGAGCTGCCGCCGCGCGCCCAGTCGTGCAGCAGCGCCCACACGGCGTCGGTCGAGTCGGCGTCGCCGCCGGCCACCCCGAGTGCCGTGGCGGCGGCCTGGCGGAGCTGCCACGACTCCGCGGCGGCCCACGCCGTCAGATAGCGGTGCACGGCGTAGTGGTGGTCCGCGCGGGCGAGCACCCCGGCGGCGACGGCCGCCCGGGCCCGCACCTCCAGGTCGTGGTGGCCGAGGAGCTGCCGCAGCCAGGAGAGCAGGGCCTCGCGCCAGCCGTCGAGCCCCGTCCAGGCGTAGAGGAGGACGACCTGGCCGAGGAGGGCGTTGCGGAAGCGGACGCGCGGCGGCCCGCCCGCGCTGCCGTCGAGCCTGATCCACTGCTGCTCGTCGCCCAGCCGGTCCCGGAACCGTACGTCCGGCGGGGCGGGCGCCGGCTCCGCGAGCGCGTCCCGGAGCTTCACCGCGGCCTCGGCGACGGTCAGGTAGCCGCACTCCTCCAGGACGGCCGCGGCGAGCGCGAACGCCACGGCTTCCGGGTGCCGGTGGCGGTCGAACCAGGCTCGCACCTGGTCACTGGGGTCGCGCAGCGCGGCAGCGGCGGCGGCCACGTCCCGCCCGGCGGTGATCTCGGCGGCGAGCCGGGCCGCGTGCCGGGCGGCGGGCAGCTCCCGCAGGGTGTCGGTGACGCCGCCGGAGGCGCAGCGGGCCCGCAGTTCGGCGTACGCCTCCGGGGCGGCCCCGAGTCCGAGGACCCGCCGTTCGAGGACGGCCATCGGGTCGACGGGGGCGAGTTCGTGCGCGGCGACCACCGCGCCGCCGTCCCCGCGCACGGCGATCGCGAGGTCCTGGCCGCCGGTGAGCACCAGGTGGCAGCCCCGGGCGCGCAGGGCCGCCACGAGGGCGGGCAGCAGCCGGGGGAGCGCGCGGAAGTGGCGCGCCGCTTCGGGACCGTCTCCGACGTGGGCCACGTATCCGCCGGCGGGCACGGGCGGTTCCCAGCCGGGGGCGAGCAGGTCGGCCGGGTCGAGGAGCCGGTGGCAGATCCCGCCGCCGTCGGCACCGGCCAGCGCGAGCGCCTCGGCGAGCAGGTTGACCGCGGTGGCCTCGCGCCCGCTGCCGGAGGGCCCGGTCAGGACGAGCAGCCGCCGCTCGCTGAGGAGGCCGAGCGCGGAGCGGTACCCGGAAGGCCGGACGAACCGGGCGGTGTGGTCGTCCAGTTCGGCGGCGTCGAGCGGCAGGACGGAACCCTCACCGGTGGCGGTCCGCGCACGGGGCCGCCCGCCGCCGTCCGTGTGGAAGCCGCCGCCGAAGCTGACGCTGTCGTTGAAGAGGGCCAGCGTGCCGATCCGGGTGCCGGAGGCGTCGGCGCTGAGCCGCCGCGCGATGAGGTCGGCGATGGCCCCGGCTCGCTGGGCCTCCGACCGTTCCGGGTCGTCGGTCGCGCCGCCCTGGGCGAGCGAACGCAGCGCGTCGGACTCGCTGACGGGGCCGTCCCGGTCCGCCCCCGTGCTCCGTCGCTCGCTCTCCGGCGGGGCCTCGGGCGGGTCGGCGGGGGCGGGCGGCGGGGCGGGTTCGGCGCTCGTACCGCCGGACGGGGCGGCGGTGACTTCCTCGCTCATGGCACACGGGTTTCCGGGAGGGACGGACGAAGAGGGGCGCGCCGACGGCGGCCCCTCACTTGCTCGGGGAACGGTCTCGCGGGACTTACGAGACGTTCCAGTCGCCCTTGATCTCGACCCTCTCGTTGAACACCTGGGCGTTCTTGATGAGGGCCGCGCTGACCTGCGGTCCACCGGGCCCGCCCCCCGCGGCGACCGCCTCGTCGACCATGCGCCGCAGGTCGTCCTCGAACTGACGGTCCCTCAGCATGTGTGCGGCGAGCATCCTCTCGAGCTCCTGCCGGCCGACCTCGTCGTCCGGGGCGTCCGCCACGCGCTCCAGAGCGGTCTCGGCCGCGGAGTCGCCGCGGAACCGGGCCCTGATCCGCTCGACGAGCCGCGCTCCGCCGCTCCAGCCGCTGCGGCCGGCCTCCTGGCCGGTGGCCTCCAACGCACCCTTGACGACAAGGGCCACGCCCGCGGCGGCGACTGCGGTGATCGGATCCATGTGTTCCCCCGGTTGTTCCTTGCACACACGTGAGGCCATTCAAGTGGTCCCCCGGTGGCGCGCCAGACGGTCGGCGAACAATGACCGAAAAACGCCCGGTGAGGAGGGCGATGGCTGATTCCGCTCGATGGGTCCTGGCAGGTGCTCCCGGTCGGTCCGACCCGCGCACGGGTGTGGTAGGACTGTTCAGCTTTGCAAACAGTCAGTCGTAACGGGGGAATGGAACGTGGCGGTCACGGTTCCGGACTGGGCGGACACCCTTCTCGATCTGATCGGTGTCGCCTGGCCGAATGTGGATGAGGACGCCTACCGCGAGATGGCGGTCGCCCTCCGGGAGTTCGCGGAGGACCTGGAGGACGACGGCCAGCTCGCGAACAACCACTTCGAGCGGCTGCTCTCCTCGGGCCGGGGCGAGTCCCTGGACGCGCTCAACGAGCACTGGTCCAAGGTCAAGAGCAAGCACATCAAGGACATCTCCGGTGCCGCGCGCACCATCGCGGGGGCGCTCGACACGGCGGCCGGGGCCATCGAGGGCATGAAGCTCGCCGCGCTCGTCCAGCTCGGCTACCTCGCCGCCGAGGCCGGGATCGCGCTCTCGCTCATCCCGGTCACCGGCGGCCTGTCCGCGCTGATCGGCGCCGGGGCGATGCGCGCCACGCAGGAAGTCATCAAGCGGCTGATCAAGGAGTGCGTCGAGGAAGCCGTCGGCTACATCGTGGCGGCCATGACCGAGCCGGCGGTGGCGGCCCTGGAGGGCATGGCGGCCGACCTCGTCGTCCAGCTCGGCGCGGTGGCGATCGGCCTGCAGGACGGCGTGGACCTGGACCGGACGACGGACGCCGGCAAGGACGGCTTCAAGGAGGGCGTCCAGTCGGGCAAGGAGGCGATGAACCTCGCCTCCGCCGGAGGCGGCGGCGGTGGCGGGGGTGCCAAGGGCAGCGGCCTGAAGGACCTGCACATCGAGCACGCCGAGCACACGCACGCCTCCACGCAGCTCAACGGCGTGAGCGTGAACATCCACGGCAAGACCGCCGGCAAGCTGACGAAGGCGAAGACGGCGCATGGGCGGACGCGCGGGCGCGACTCGATCGCGGACGCGATCGACCCGATCGCGGACAAGGCGCTGGAAGCGCTGACCAAGGCCGCGAAGACCATGGGCGACCACCTCGGCCAGACCCTCCCCAAGGCGGTCAAGCAGATCGCGGTCGACCACAAGAACACCGACGACGCGCTGCGCGACCGGTTCGCCCGGCAGCGCAAGGGCGACCACGACAACGACGGTGGCAAGGGAGGCGGCGGAGGCGGCGGGAACGGCAACCCTCCCGGCGGAGGCGGAGGCGGCAACGGCTCCGGCGACAACCCCGGCGGCAAGCGCATCACCCCCGCCCCGCCCTGGCACGGCAGCTCCGCCGGCACGATGCGCCACCACCGCACGGACCCGCTCGACGTCAGCCACCTGACCCCCGAGCAGCAGCGCGAGGCGCTGGTCCAGGAGGCCCGCGACCTGGCGGACCGGGCACGCAGGGCCGACCCCGACAACCCGGACGACCCCAAGCACCAGATCGACCTGGCCAAGACCCGGTTCCCGGTCGGTGAGCACCTCCTCAAGGACAACAGCTGTTCCGGCGGGCTCCTCCACGACGGTGTCGTGACGAGCCACACCAGCGCGACCCAGTACGAGGGCAAGGACAAGCCCGACCTGCATCCCGGCGCCCAGCAGGTCTACGACGAGGTGAAGGCCATCCACGACGCCCAGGGCACCAGGCCCGGCGCGGGCCACGGCAAGTGCGCGGAGGCCATGCTCCTGTCGGACCGGCTCCGCCAGCTCGACCCGTCCGGCACGTCCATCACCACGACCGACCAGGTACGGGAGGCGATGGCGGGGGCGCAGATGTACAGCGTGCAGATCGGGCGGGACAGGCGCGGCCTCCTCCAGCACAACGACTACAAAGAGCCGTGTCCCTCGTGTGCGATCGCACTCGACATCACCGGCATCAACGCCTACGCAGGTTAGGAGCCCCCCATGCCCCATCTCCATGTCCCCGCGGACGTCGACGCCTGGTTCGCCGAGAACGGCTGGTTCCCCGGCCGGAAGGCCGGCGAGTCGGCCACGGCGTTCGTGGCGGCCGTCGTCGACGAGAGCCGGAAGCGGGGGTTCCCGGTGGAGCCGTTCCCCGCCGCGACCGACTTCCTCGAGGAGCACGCCGGGCTGCGCGTGGTGCACGACGCCCAGCGCGACGCCTACCTGGAGTTCACGCCCGTGCCCTACTGGGGCCACAGCTTCGAGGACATGGCCGAGCTGAGCCGTAACCTCGGCGTGCGGCTCTTCCCGGTCGGGTGGGACTCCACCGACGCGGAGCTGTACGTCATCGACGAGCAGGGCCGGTTCTTCTGCATGCACCACACGGGCGACTACTACATGGGCACCGGCAAGCACGAGGCGATGATCGGCCTGTACCGGACGCCCATGCAGGACGCGGAGGATTTCTATGTCTGACCTGGTTCCCGGTACGGCGGCCTCGCTGCTCCTCCACGGCACGATCACCAGCCACACCAACCTCACCGGTGACGGCGAGCCGCGCCTCCACCCCGCCGTGCGGGAGTTCTTCGACCGGCTCCCGGCCGGCCTGCGCGAACCGTTCATCGGCTACTGCGCCGAGTCCGCCCTCGTCTCCGACGAACTGTTCGCCTTCGACCGGACGCGCGGCGACGGCCGCACCGCCGGCCTCGACGAGGCCGCCCCGCACTTCGCGGGCGCGGCGATCGTCGCCCGCAAGATCCGGCCGCACGGGGACCCCGAGCACGGCAGGGAGGCCGAGGTCTGCCGTTCCTGCACGGCGCTCCTCGACCGGCTGGGGATCACGATCCTCCACGACCCGGCATGAGGCGGGCGGTGCCGGAAGAGGCGGGCCGGCCGCCCGGCGGGAACGCGGGTGACGCCGCCCTGCTCGCGATCCTCGTCGCGACGACCCACGGCGCGGGCGAGGTGTTCCCCGCCGCCGAGCGGGCCGTGCGCGAGTTCCACGGGCTGACCCTGCGCCCCGATCCGGCCGGCGGCCGGGAGGTCGCCACCCTCGGCGCCGTCGTCGACCCGCGCGAGGCCCGCTTCGACATCCCGTCGCTGCTCCGGCTCGCCGACTCCCTCGGCGTACGCCTCTTCCCCCTCGGTCGTACGGACACGGACGCGCCGCTCGCGGTCGACGAGCACGGCCGGCTCCTGATGCTCGGCCCCGGCGGGCCCTGGCTCCTCGGCGAGACGGTCCGCGACGGTCTCGCGGCCCTCACGGAAGGGCGCGCGCCGGTACGGCTCCGGCCGCCCCGGTGGAGCGTCCCGCTGCCCGGCCTCCCCGCCGAACTCGGCGCGGCCGTGCGCGCCGCGCTCGTCGCCGTCTACGTCCTGCACAGCACGGGCGTCTTCAGCGCCCGCGCGCTGCGCCTGCGGGCCACCACCCTGCGGGGCATCGGCGTCGTGGCGGTGGACGAGGAGTTCCCGCTGCGCCGGGGCGCCCTGGAGGACAACGCGGAGCCGCTCGCCGAGGCGATGACCCGCGCCGTCGAAGCGGCGGGTGCCCGCCCGGGCGCCTGCGAACTGACGCTCACCGTCCCCGCCCCGCCCGGCACGGAAGGCCCGGCGGCGACGGTCACCTGCGCGCTGACGACGGGCGCCGAGCCCGACGCCCCCGCCCTCACCCTGACGGCCGCCCTCTCGGCGGCCTCCGGCCCCACGGCGGCGGCCCTGACCGCCTGCGCCCGGGAACTCACCGCCTGGGCGGCGGCCCGGCAAGATCCGGAAGGAAGGCCCTAGGGGCGTTCCGAACGTCTGTGGTCTCTTCACCTGAGACCCTTCAGGTTGATCACCGCCGGGGGAGAAGTGGGCAGCCACTTCTCCCCCGGCTTTCCTTGCTGTCGGAAGGCAACGATGATGTCGAATTACTCGGACTGGCAGGACCGGATGCTGCGAGCGGTCTGGCGGCACGGGGAGCGACTCCCCGAGGAGGTGCTGACGTGGATGGCCGAGCTGTACGGCGAGCGCGGAGAGATTCCGGAAGCGGAGTTCTGTGATTCCTGGACCGCGCGAACCTTCTCCATGGCGAGATCGGCCTTCGAGACGGTCAGCAAGTCGGTGGAGCAGGACATCGGAAAGGCCACCACCGGCGACGACTTCACCTACCTCACCTACGTGCGCGACCCGGAAATGGGACCGGTCGGCGAGGTCCACATCAAGTCGGCGCAGGTCTCCACACCCGACTCGGCAGAGGTTCTGTGCGCCATGGCACAAGGGGTGCAGGAATTCGTCATGAGCCACCATCGCGTGACCTGGCCCGTCTGCGACGAGCACAACCGCGGCCTGCATGTCGATCACGTCCATGAGACCCCGGTCTGGACATGCACGGGCGGGACCCCGGACGGTCACGTGGTGCGAGCGATTGATCCCGCGGTTCAGATGTAGACGACCGGGCGGCTGAGCCGGGCGGCGGGAGATCGGGACACGGTGGCGGCCTCTTCCCGCCGCGCGTCACGTCCTGCTCGCCCGCTCGTGACCGCCCGGCAGGTCTCAGGCGCCGGTCCGCCCGTCGACGAGCTCGCGCACGACGTCGAGGTGGCCGTTGTGGCGGGCAGTCCGCACAAGGTCATCAGCGGTGAACCCGGGAGCGGGGCCTTGCGGGCGTCTTCGGCGGACACGCCCTCGCACTTGGCTCGCGCCGTGTCGCGGGCGTAGTCCAGGAAGGTGGCCAGCTGGGTACGCTCGTCCCACGTGGGAGGCGTGTCGGCTCGTTGAGTCATCGCGGGGAGTCTCCCGCGGTCCGCAACGGGTGTCGATCCCATTGATCGGCAGCACCGTCACGTGCCGCAGCCCCTGCTTTCCCGACACGGCCCGGCTACGGCTCGTCGCTCAGTCGACGCAGAACTCGTTGCCCTCGACGTCCTGCATCACGATGCAGGACTCGTTCTCCTCGTCCGCGTACAGGGTGCGCACGTGGACCCCGCCGAGCTCGGTCAGGCGGGCGCACTCGGCCTCCAGGGTGGCGAGGCGCTCGGCGCCCACGAGGCCGGTGCCGACCCGGACGTCGAGGTGCACCCTGTTCTTCACGACCTTGCCCTCGGGGACCCGCTGGAAGTAGATCCGCGGGCCCTTGCCCGAGGGGTCGACGGCCGCCGACCACGACTCCTCGCCCTCCGCCGACGGCGGAATGACGTACCCGAGCACCTCGCACCAGAAGCGAGCGACCCGCGCGGGCTCCGCGCAGTCGAAGGTCACCTGGAATTCCTTGATCTTTGCCACCGGTGCACCGTAACGGCGGTGACGGCGCCGCTCAAGCGGGTTTTCAGTGGACGGAGAAGCCGCCGTCGACGAAGAGGGACTGGCCGGTGACGTACGCGGAGGAGGCGCTCGCCAGGAAGACGGCCGCGCCCGCGAAGTCCTCCGCCAGACCGTTGCGGCCGACCATCGTGCGCGCGGCGAGGGCTTCCACCTTCTCCGGGTCGGAGGCGAGCCGCCGGTTGAGCGCGGTCAGCACGAATCCCGGCACCAGGGTGTTGGCGGTGACGCCGTACGGGGACCAGGCCTCGGCCTGGGAGCGGGCGAGGGACTCCAGGGCGCCCTTGGACACCCCGTACGCACCGCTCTGGACGAAGGCGCGGTGCGCCTGCTGAGAGGTGATGTGGATGATCCGGCCGAAACCGCGCTCGGCCATGCCGGGGCCGAAGCGCCGGCCGAGGAGGAACGGCGCCTCCAGGTTCACGGTCATCGTCGTGTCCCAGACCTCCTCGCCCAGCTCGCCCATCGGCGGACGGAGGTTGACGCCGGCCGAGTTGACGAGGATGTCGGGCTCCCCGAACACGGCCGCGGCCGCCTCGGCCCCGGCCTTGATGCCCTCGCGGGTGCTCAGGTCGGCGCTGACCCAGCCGGCACGGCAGCCCTCGGCCGTCAGCTCCTCGACGGTCGCGACGAGCTCGGCCTCCTTGCGGGCCAGGACCACCACGCTCGCCCCGGCGCGGGCGAGCGCCCCGGCGATCGCCCTGCCGATGCCGGAACTGCCGCCGGTGACGAGGGCGGTGCGGCCTTCGAGGGAGAAGAGGCCGGAGAGGTATCCGGCGGGCGTGCTGCTCATCTGGTCTGCGCTCCTCGCGTCGTACGGCACCGGGCCCTCCGCGTGCGGGGGAGGGCCGGTACGCGCATCCTCGCAGACGCGGCTCAGGCCAGGCGGGCGAGGAACTCCGTCCAGGCGGCCGGTGCCACGGTGAAGTGGGGACCGTCGGGGTTCTTGGAGTCGCGGACGTGGACGGTGGAGGGGCAGGAGGCGACCTCGACGCAGTCGTCGCCGCTGCCGCCGCTGTAGCTGGACTTGTGCCAGGAGAGGGCCACTTCGACGCAGTTGTCGCCGTCGCCGCCGCTGTAGCTGCTCTTGAACCAGGCCAGTTCAGTGGTGCTCATAGTGCTCCTCGGATCTCCCGCAGCAGGCTCACGGATGCTTCTACGGACAGAGCCTGTGCCCGCATCCTGGCATACCGCTGCTGGAGGATGCTGACGACTTTGGGGTCGGAGATGAGCTGGCCGGTCTCCTGGCCCTCGCAGTAGGCGTACCAGGTGTTCTCCTCGGTCTCCAGGAGACGCAAGGGGCCGTCGAGACCGGCGTGGTGACCGCGCGACTGCGGCATGATCTGGATGTCGATGTTGCGACGCTCGCAGAGCGCGAGGATGTGGTCGAGCTGCTCCCGCATGACCTCCGCGCCACCGATCTGGCGGCGCAGCACGTGCTCCTCGATGATGAAGCTGAAGATCGTCTCCGGGCGCTCCATGAGGATGCGCGTGCGCTCCACGCGGGCGACCAGGTTCGATTCGATCTTGTCGTCACCCATCGCGGGGATCTGCTCCTCGAAGAGCGTCCGGGCGTAGGCGGGCGTCTGGAAGAGGCCCGGCACGAGCCGGTTCTCGAAGGTGTACAGCGTCACCGCCAGCGGCTCCAGCCCCGCCCACCCCTCGAACCACTTCGCCAGACCCGCCTTCCGCGTCAGGTGCTTCGCCGCCGCCTTGATCACCCCGAACGCGTCCAGCACCTCCTCCGCGCGGGCCACGAAGTCCTTCGACGGCAGGCGCCGGCCCTGCTCGATCGAGGCGATCATCGGGACCGAGTAGCCGACCAGCGGGGCGAACTGTTCCTGCGTCAGGCCCGCTCGTCTGCGGAAGGCCTTGACCACTTCCCCGAATGCCTTCAGGCTCTCCGACGTCTCCGGTTCGCTCCCCTTCGGGACCTCGTCCGTCACCCCGCCACCTCCCGTACCCGTGTGCTCACGTCGAACTCGTCAAGATTTACCGACAGTCACCGGTACGGTCCAGAGAGTGAACCCGTACGCTGTGCAGCGTACGGGTTCCTGAGCTGGCAACTCGCCCCGCGCGGCGCCACATTGGCCCCATGACCTCCCCTGTGACCCGCGAAGCGCCCGTTACCGTACGTGTGTTCACCCAGCGCTTCAGCTCCACCCCGCGCGGGGCCCGGCTCGTCCGCCGGCTCGCCCTGCACCAACTCCAGCGCTGGGACATCCCTTACGGCTCCGAGACCTCCGACACCGCCGGGCTGCTCGTCGCCGAGCTCGCCGCCAACGCCGTCACCCACGGGCGGGTGCCCGGGCGCGACTGCGAGCTGGTGCTCGCGTACACGCCCGGGCTGCTGCTCCGGGTCGACGTCTCCGACACCCGGGGCGAGCGGCGCCCGGCCCCCGGGGCCCACGGCCCCCTCGACGAGGGCGGGCGCGGGCTGCTGCTCGTCGGGGCGCTGGCCTCGCGCTGGTCGGTGCTCGACCGCGTACCGGTCGGGAAGACCGTACGGGCCGAGCTCGACCTCAGCCCCGAAGGGCCTCGTACCCCGCCGGGCGGGTCGTGAAGGTGCCCCGGCCCTGGGTCCGGCCGCGCAGGCGGGACGCGTAGCCGAACAGTTCGGCGAGCGGCACGGTCGCCGTCACCACCGCCGTACCGGCGCGGTTCGCCTGGTCCGTCACCCGGCCCCGCCGGGCGGCGAGGTCACCGAGGACCGCGCCGACGCACTCCGCCGGGACGGTGACCGTGACGTGGGCCACCGGCTCCAGGAGCGTCATCCCGCACGCCCGGAGCGCCTCGCGCAGCGCGAACCTGCCTGCTGTGCGGAACGCCATCTCCGAGGAGTCCTTCGGATGCGTGGCGCCGTCCGTGAGCGTGACCCGGACGCCCGTCACCGGGTGGCCGCCGAGCGGGCCCTCGGCGAGGGCGTCCCGGCAGCCGGCCTCGACCGCGCGCACGTACTCCTGCGGGACGCGACCGCCCGTGACCGTCGACGCGAAGGCGAACTCCTCCTCCGACGTGGCCGGTTCGACATCGATGACGACATGGGCGAACTGGCCCGCCCCGCCGTCCTGCTTCACGTGCCGGTACAGCAGCCCGGTGACGCCCTTCTCCACCGTCTCCCGGTACGCCACCTGGGGGCGGCCGACCGTCACCTCGACGCCCCGGTCCCTGCGGACCTTCTCCACCGCGACCTCCAGGTGCAGTTCGCCCATGCCCGACAGGACGGTCTGGCCGGTCTCCGGGTCGGTCCGCACCACCAGGGACGGGTCCTCCTCCGTGAGCCGGGCGAGGGCCGTCGCCAGCCGGCCGGTGTCCGCGCTCCGGCGGGCCTCCACGGCGACCGAGACCACCGGGGCGGCGGTCGTCGGCGGTTCCAGGACGACCGGCGCGGCCGGGTCGCACAAGGTGGCCCCGGCGCGGGCGGCCTTCGGCCCGACGACGGCGACGATGTCACCGGCCCGTGCCTCCTCCACCTCCGTGGCCCGGTCGGCCTGGACGCGCAGCACGCGGGCGATCCGCTCGGTGCGGCCGGTCGCGGTGTCGAGCACGGTGTCCCCCTTTCCGATCGTGCCCGCGTAGACGCGGAGGTAGGTCATGCGGCCGGTGGCGGTCGCGTGCACCTTGAAGACGAGCGCGGTGAACGGCGCCGCCGGGTCCGCCGGGACGGTCCCCCGCACCGGTGGCATGTCCGGCGGTGCCGGCAGGTACGCGACGACGGCGTCCAGGAGCGGTTCGACGCCCCGGTCGCGGTAGGCCGAGCCGCCCAGCACGACGACGGCCTCGCCGCCGAGCGTGAGGTCCCGCAGGGCGTTCCTCAGCGTCCCCTCGGACAGCGCGGAATCCGCGCAGAACTCCTCCAGGGCGCCCGGATGCAGCTCCGCCACCCTCTCCTCCAGGGCGCGTCTGCGGCGCCCGGCCTCGTCGCGGAGCGCCTCGGGCACCTCCTGCTCGGTGTACGTGCCGGCCCCGCCGGCCCACACGTACGCCCGCATGCGGACCAGGTCCACGACGCCGGTGAAGCCGTCCTCGCGGCCGATGGGCAGCTGGACGGGGAGCGGGACGACGCCCAGGCGGGTGCGGATCGACTCCACGGCCGCGTCGAACTCGGCCCCGGCGCGGTCCAGCTTGTTGACGAAGGCGATCCGGGGGACGCCGTGCCGGTCGGCCTGCCGCCACACCGTCTCGCTCTGCGGCTCGACGCCCGCGACGGCGTCGAAGACGGCGACGGCGCCGTCCAGGACGCGCAGCGCGCGCTCGACCTCGTCGGAGAAGTCGACGTGGCCGGGCGTGTCGATGAGATGGAGCCGGTGACCGGCCCAGTCGCAGCTGACGGCGGCGGCGGAGATGGTGATGCCCCGGTCGCGCTCCTGCGGGTCGAAGTCCGTGACGGTGGTGCCCTCGTGGACCTCGCCGCGCTTGTGGGTCGCGCCCGTCAGGTACAGGATCCGCTCGGTGACGGTGGTCTTGCCCGCGTCGACGTGGGCCAGGATGCCGAGGTTGCGGACGGTGGTGCTGTCAGGGGTACGCACGGTCTCGTGCCTTTCGCTGCTGCGTGAGAACAGGGCAGCGCGATTCCCGGACGGCGGTCAGGGGTGTGACGCCGTCACGGGCGGCGATGGCGGGCGCGCAGCCGCCACCGCTCGGCGGGGGAGGCGAGGATCACGTCGTACCGGGCAGCGGGGGAGGACACGACGGCGGCGCGACGGCAACGCACGGTCCTCTCCCCTCGGTCGGTCGGCACACGGCACCGGCACACCGTTCGGTGCGCGGTGCCGTGAGTCTAGGGAGGGCGAAAGCCCGTGCGACAGCGGTTTTTCTAGGCGTCGGTGGCGTCCGTGGCGTCGGCGGGCTGGAGCAGGTCCCAGCGGTTGCCGTACAGGTCCTCGAAGACGGCGACCGACCCGTACGGCTCGTGGCGCGGCTCCTCCAGGAAGCGGACCCCGGCGGCGGTCATCCGGGCGTGGTCGCGCGCGAAGTCGTCGGTGTGGAGGAAGAAGCCGACCCGGCCGCCCGTCTGGTTGCCGACCGCGGCGGCCTCGGTCTCGTTCTTGGCGCGGGCGAGCAGCAGCCCGGCGTTCCCGAGGCCGCCGACCCCGGCGGCGCCGCGCGGGCGGACGACGACCCAGCGACTGCCGTCGCCCCGGTCGGTGTCCTCGACGAGGTCGAAGCCGAGGGCGTCGGTGTAGAAGGCGATGGCCTCGTCGTACTCACGGACGACGAGGGTGACGAGTGCGATGGACGGCATTACCCCAACGTAATACGCGGAACGGGCGGAAATCCACGCGCGTCGACCCGCCTCCGGGAAAGGGCGACCCTCGCGTGGTCGAGGGTCGCACCGAGGGTCGGGGTGGGGTGCGGCGGGGGCCTGGGCAGGGTGCGGCCGGGGGCCGGGGGGAGGGGGCCCGCGCGAGGGCCGGGACCGGTGGGGGCACGAGTCCCGGGGACAGGGGCGCCCGCGCGCCGGGCGGGCGCGCTCGCGCGGAGCCGGTGCCACCGTCCGTCCGGCCGGGCGCGGTGCGAGAATGCCGGGCATGGACGCAGAGGGGTTCGACCGGCTCGCCGCCCGCGCGAGGGCTCTCGTCGAGCCGGGCCGGCGGCGGATCCTCGGGCTCGCGGGCCCGCCCGGCGCCGGCAAGTCCACGCTCGCCGCGCGACTGGCCGACCGCCTCGGCGGCCTCGCCGTCCTCGTCCCCATGGACGGATTCCACCTCGCCCAGGCCGAGTTGGACCGCCTCGGCAGGGCGGACCGCAAGGGCGCGCCCGACACCTTCGACGCGGCCGGGTACACCGCGCTCCTCGCCCGGCTCCGCACCCCCGAACCCGGCGTCACCGTCTACGCCCCCGCCTTCGACCGCTCCCTGGAGGAGCCGGTCGCGGGGTCCCTGCCGGTCGCCCCCGAGGTTCCGCTCGTGATCACCGAGGGCAACTACCTCCTGCACGACGAGGGGCCGTGGGCCCGGGTCCTGCCCCTCCTGGACGAGGCCTGGTACCTGGACCTGGACGACGGGCGGCGGGTGGAGCGCCTGGTGGAGCGGCACGTCCGCTTCGGCAAGGACCGGGCGCGGGCGGAGCGGTGGGTCAGGACCTCGGACGAGGCGAACGCGCGCCTCGTGGCCCGCGGCCGGCACCGCGCGCACCTCGTCGTCCCGGTGCCGTGACGACCGGCCCGGCCGAAACTCCCGGGGCGGCGCCGACCCCCGTGCGGCGCCACCCTCCGCGTACGGCACGCGCTCAGGAACGGCCGCTCCGCGCGTGCGTGGCCGCCGCCTCCGCGAACGCCCGGATCAGCGGGTGCGGCCGGGTGCCGTCGCCGGCCAGCTCCGGCTGGAAGAGGGTCGCCAGGAAGAAGGGGTGGGAGGGGAGTTCGGCGATCCGCACGCCGCCCTCCTCGTCCTCGCCCGTGAACCGCAGGCCGTGGGCCCGCAGGACGTCGAGCCTGCGCCTGTCGGGGCCGTAGTCGCAGTGGTAGCGCTCCTGGGTCCGCCCGGCGCCCAGGGCCCGTTCGGCCAGGGAGCCGGGGGCGACCCGGACCGGACCCTCGTGGCCCACCAGGGAGCAGGCGAGCGGGGCGATCACCAGGTCGTCCTCGCCGGCCGCCGGGTCGTTCTCGGCGTGCGCGGCCCGCTCCAGGCCGCAGACGGAGCGGGCGTACTCGAGCAGCGCGTGCTGGAAGCCGCCGCAGGTGCCGAGGAAGGGGATGCCGTCCTCGCGGGCGGTGCGGATCGCCGCCAGGGCCCCCGCCTCACTGGCGTACGGGCTCCCGGGCAGCACCCACACGGCGTCGAAGCCCTTCACCGCGCCGGGCTCCTCCGCGTCCGGCGTGGGGATCCAGTACGCGTCGAGCGCGAGTCCGTCCCGCTCCGCCAGCGCGTCGAGGAGCACGGGGATCCGGACGTGGGAGGTGACGTGCGGGGAGCGGTCACCGACGAGGGCGATCCGGGGAAGGGTGTGCGTGGTCATGCGCCCCATCCTGCGGAGTCGCCCTCGTTCACGTCCAACGATGATCTCTGCTCTCTCCATCACGAGAACTGATGCCCGTCTCGCTAGGCTGAGGCGCATGAGCACCCATGGAACAGAGCGGGGCACCGGCCCGGGTACGGACCAGGACTGGGAGCGCCGCGTCGCCGCCCTCTGGGAGCGGTTCGACGCCCACGACCCCGCCGACTTCCGGGAACGGATCGCCGAACTCGCCGCCGAACGCCCCCGGGACGACGCCGCCGCCCTCTTCGAACAGGGCGCCGCGCACGACTCCACCGGGTTGCCCGAGGAGGCCGTCGACCTCTACCGGCGGGCCCTCGACCGCGGCCTCACCGGGCTCCGCCGGCGGCGGGCCGTCATCCAGCTGGCCAGCAGTCTGCGCAACCTCGGCCGGCCCGACCGCAGCGTCGAACTCCTCACCGCCGAGCGGGACATCCCCGCCGACCGGCTCGACGACGGCGAGCGGGCCCTCGACGGAGCCGTGGACGCCTTCCTCGCGCTCGCCCTCGCGGACACCGGCCGGGACCGCGAGGCCGCCTCCCTCGCGCTCGGCGCCCTCGCCCCGCTGCTGCCCCGCTACAACCACTCCCTCGCCCACTACGCCCGCGCCCTCCTCACCGCCCCCGACGGCTCCTGACCGGACCGGGCAACGCCCCCGTGGACCCGCACCTCCTCCGCACGTACGTCACCGTGGCCCGGCTCGCCTCCTTCTCCAGGGCCGCCCGCGAGCTCGGCTACACCCAGTCCGCCGTCTCCCAGCACATCGCCGCCCTGGAGGCCGACCTCGGGCTGCCGCTGCTCAGCCGGCGGCCCGTCGCCCCGACCCCGGCCGGCGAACGGCTCCTCGAACACGCCGGGGCGCTGCTGCTCCGGCTGGACGCCGCCCGCGCCGACCTGGACCGGTTCGCCGCATCGCCCCGCGCCACGCTCACCGTCGCCGCCTCCCCGCTCGCCCTGCACCCGCGCGTCCTGGCCGCCCTGCCCGCCACCGGGGTCACCCTGCGGGCCCTGGACCGCGACCGGGTGCCCGCCGCCGTCGCCACCGGGGAGGCCGACGCCGGGCTCGTCGACGGCGTCGCGGCCCCCAGCGACCCGCTCCGCCTGCCCGACGTGGCCCCGCTCGCCGCGACCCGGGTGGCCGAGGAGCCGCTCGCCGTCGTCCTTCCCGCCGGCCATCCGCTGGCCGGCCGCTCCGGGCTGCGCCTCACCGACCTGATCGACGCCCGCTGGCTCGACGCCCCCGTCGCCGGCGTCGCCCTGGACCGGCTGCGGGCCGTCCACGGCGGGCCCGCCGGGCGGGGCTTCCGCACCGCCCTGCGCTACGAGGGCGCCGACCCCCGGGCCGTCGTGGCCCTCTCCGCCGCGGGCCACGGCCTCGCGCTGCTGCCGCACCCCGTGACGGAGGGGGTGCCCGGCGCCGTCACCGTCCCCCTCGTCTCGCCCCGGCTCGTGCACCGCACCGAACTGCTGCTGCCGACGGCACCGGCCGGGCAGGCCGAACGCGGCGGCCGGCTGGGCGAGTTCACCCACAGGCTGCGAGGCTGACACACGTACTCGCTACCCTGTGGCCAACGGCGAGGGAAGGCGGGCGGGCGTGGGGTGGCTGCGGCGGGGGCCCAGGCGGGACGGCGAGGACGCGCCGAGGGATCCGCGCTTCGCGTACTTCTCCGAACGCGAGGCCGCCCTCTTCCGGGGCGGCGTCCGGGCGGCCTTCGCCGAACTGGGCCTGGAGGTCACCGTCTACGCCGACCACGTGACCGACGACCGGGGCCGGCAGTTCGGCCTCGGCAACCTCGCCGCCGTCTGCCACCAGGACCCCCGCGGCCCCCGCGTCTGGCCCCATCTGATCCACCGTCACATCGGCCTGGTGGTGCGGGCGATGGACGGGCCCTCCGCCCTCGACACCCTCCCGCCCGAGCAGATCCGCTCCCAGCTCTACCCCCGGGTGGTCAGCGGCGAGGGCATCGACCCCGACACCTTCGGGTACGCCAGGAGCCTCGCCCCCGGCCTGTACGAGGTCCTCGCGCTCGACCTGCCGGAGAGCGTCATGACCCTCACCGACGAGGCGCTCGACCGGCTCGGCGACCACGCCCGGCTGCGCGACCGGGCGCTCGGGAACCTGCGCGGGCTGCCCGTCGAGGAGCACGAGACCGTCCGGGACGCCGACGGCGTCTCCTTCGAGGTCATCCTCGGCGACTCCTTCTACACCGCGAGCCGCGTCCTCGACCTGGACGGCGTCGCCCGGCGGGTCACCGGCCTGCCGCTCGGGGAGCACGGGGCCCTGGTCGCCCTGCCCTTCCGGCACCAGCTCGCCTTCCACCCCATCCGGGACACCACCATCATCCCGGCCCTCGGCACCATGGCCTCCTTCGCCGCCTCCGGGTTCGAGGACACGCCGGGCGCCATCAGCCCGTACGTGTTCTGGTGGCGGGCCGGCACGCTGACGCAGCTCAGCGAGTACGACGCGGACCGGGGCGGCCTGCGGATCGTCGTCGGCGACGACTTCCAGGAGCTCCTGGAACGGCTCATCGCGCAGGGGCCCGACGGCCGCTGAAGCGGAAGCGCCGGCGGCGCCGCCGGGGGCGCTGCGCTCAGCCGTCCGCCAGGACGACCGCCGACTCGCCCGGCAGCCGCAGCACCCCGTCCGCGCCCGGCGCCGTCACCCGCTCCCAGGCGGCGAGCACCCGGTCGCGGCCGTGGGAGCCGAGCGGGATCGCGGCGGTCTCCCGGCCCAGGTTCACGGCCACCCGCAGGTCGCCCCGCCGGAAGACCAGCCAGCGCGCCTCCTCGTCGAACGCGACCTTCACCCCGGCCAGATCGGGATCGGTCAGGTCCGGCAGGGTGCGGCGCAGGGCGATCAGCTCCCGGTACCAGGCGAGCAGCCGCCGGTGCGGGTTCCGTTCGCGCTCGGAGCGGTCGAGGACCGAGCGGTCCCGGGTCGCCGGGTCCTGCGGGTCGGGCACCTCGTCCTCGGCCCAGCCGTGCGCCGCGAACTCCCGGCGGCGCCCCTTGCGAACCGCCTCGGCGAGCTCCGGATCGGTGTGGTCGGTGAAGTACTGCCACGGCGTGGTCGCCCCCCACTCCTCGCCCATGAACAGCATCGGCACCGAGGGGCCCGTCAGGACCAGCGCCGCCGCGCAGGCCAGCAGTCCGGGGGAGAGGGAGGCGGAGAGCCGGTCGCCGAGCGCCCGGTTGCCGATCTGGTCGTGGGTCTGCGCGTACGCGAGGAAACGGTGGGCGGGGGTGCGCCCCCGGTCCACCGGCCGCCCGTGGTGGCGGCCCCGGAAGGCCGAGTAGGTGCCGTCGTGGAAGAAGACGTGGGTGAGGGTCTTCGCGAGCGCCGCCATCGGGGCGCGGGCGAAGTCGGCGTAGTAGCCCTGCGACTCCCCGGTGAGGGCGGTGTGCAGGGCGTGATGGAAGTCGTCGTTCCACTGGGCGTGCACGCCCAGGCCGCCGAGCGTGCGCGGGGTCGTGGTGCGCGGATCGCACAGGTCGGACTCGGCGATGAGGAAGTGCTGCCGGCCCTGCTCCTTCGCCAGCTCGTCGACCGCCTCCGACAGCTCCTCCAGGAAGTGCAGGGCCCGGGTGTCGGCGAGCGCGTGCACCGCGTCCAGGCGCAGCCCGTCGATCCGGTAGTCCCGCAGCCAGGCGAGCGCGCTGCCCAGGAAGTACGCCCGGACCTCGTCCGAGCCCGGCGCGTCCAGGTTCACCGCCGCGCCCCACGGGGTGTGGTGGGTGTCCGTGAAGTACGGCCCGAAGACGGGCAGATGGTTGCCGGACGGCCCCAGGTGGTTGTGGACCACGTCGAGGACCACGCCCAGGCCGAGGCCGTGCGCCGTGTCCACGAACCGCTTGAGCGCCTCGGGGCCGCCGTACGGCTCGTGGACGGCCCACGGCGCCACCCCGTCGTACCCCCAGCCCCGCACCCCGGGGAACGGGCACAGCGGCATCAGCTCCACATGGGTGACGCCGAGGCCCGCCAGCTCCCCGAGGCGCTCCGCCGCCGCGTCGAGGGTGCCCTGCGGGGTGTAGGTGCCGACGTGCAGCTCGTAGAGGACGGCGCCGCGCAGCCGCAGGCGCGGTGCCTCGTGCCGCCAGGCGTACGCCGCGTGGTCGACGACGGCGGCCGGGCCCTCGGGGCCGTCGGGGAGCCGCCGGGCGCGCGGGTCGGGCAGGACGGGGCCGCCGTCGAGGGCGAAGCCGTACCGGTCACCGTCCGCGGCGGGCACCACCCCGGTCCACCAGCCGTCCCGTTCGGCGTCCCGGGCGAGGGCGTGGCGGGAACCGTTCAGCTCCAGCGTCACCCGGTCACGGGCGTGCGGCGCCCACACCTCGAACAGCACCTGCCGGTCCCTTCGTCGACGGAGTGCGGATCAACGAACGACTACCGTGCCCATCCTGGCAGTCAGGACGGCGACGCGCCCGGCGCGTCCCACACGTGGTTGATCGCGTGCTGGAACGCCACGTACCCCGCGCGGGCGAACGCGGCGGCCATCGGGACGTTGCCGAGGTCCGTGGCGGCGCGGATGCGGGGCACGCCGGTGGACGCGAGGACGCGGGTCCCCTCCGCCAGGACGTCGTCGATGTAGCCGTGCCCGCGGTGGGCGGGCAGGACGCCGATGTACGCGATCGTGTGGTGGTAGTTGTTCCGCGCCGGGACGACGAAACCGACCGGCTCGCCGCTGCCCGGCAGCTCGGCCACCCGCCACCACTCGCGCGGGGAGGCGTACTCCGCCAGCTCCTCGTCGTAGTGCTGCTCCGCCGCCTCGCGCGGGGTCAGGCCCGAAGCCAGGTCGGCCTGACCGTGCGCGTCGAGCGTGCCCTCCATCACGGAGGTCATCAGGCCCACCAGGTCCTCGCGGTCGCGGACCGGCCGGAACGCCAGCCGGTCCGTCGGCTCCGCCACCGGAGTCCCCGGCCGCCACTCCAGCCGCAGCCGCTCGACCAGCGGGCGGGCCCCCGACCGCTCCAGGACGCCGAAGAGCGTCTCCAGCTCGGCCCGGGTCTCCGGGACCTCGCGCCAGTCGGCCGGCAGGAACCGCCCGAACTCGGGGCGCCGCGTCCCCGCCGGGATCACCGCGGCCGTCGCCGTCTCCAGGAGCCGCAGACCGATCTCGGCGCGCTCCTCCTCGGAAAGCTCCGGGTCGAGGTCGAAGAAGTCGAGCGTGAACGGCTCCCCGCCGGCCTTGTGCGTCCACCAGGACAGCCGGCCGAGAAGCCGCTCACCGCGCACGGCCACCCACATCCACGCGGGGACGCGGCGGCCGGTGGCGAGGTCGTCGGCGACCTCGTCGTCGAGCGTGTAGGTCAGGCGCAGGAAGAGGCCGAGCTCCTCCGGGCCGGTGAGCGGGCGTATGACGAGTGCGTCGGGCACGTGGGTGGTCCCCCGGGGTCGCGGTGGTTCGAGCCGGCCGACCGTAGCAGTGATCTTGGAACGGGGGACAGGCCTTTTCCACGGCGCCGGGCGCGGGCGCGGACCCTCCCGCCGAGCCGCCCGGCGCCTCCCCGCGCCCGCCCGCCCGGTGCCCGTACCGCCCCTTCTGGACACTCCGGGGCCACCGGGCCGACAATCGGGCCTGTGACGACCCCTTTCGAGCTCCCGGCGAACTCCCCCCGGCTCTCCGACGCCGAGCGGGACCGGGCGCTGATGCTGCTCCGCGAGGGCGCCGCGCAGGGTCGGCTCTCGCACGACACCTTCCTGTTCCGGATGGAGCGCGCGCTCGCGGCCCGCGGCCCGGACGAACTCGACCTGCTCACCGCGGATCTGCGGGGTGAGGGCGCCTGGACCCGGCGGGTCGTCGGAGCGGTCGAGAAGGTGTCGGCGTTCACGGCGCGGCTGCGCCGGGCCTGGGCGGCCGAGCGGCTGCCGAAGCTGCTGCTGCCCCACCCCGGCCCGCACCCGCTGCGCATCGGCCGCGACCCCGTCAACGGACTGCGGCTGAGCCACGAGACGGCCTCCCGGCTGCACGCCGAACTGTCGATGCGGAGCGGGATGTGGGTGCTGCGCGACCTCGGCTCCACCAACGGCACCACGGTCAACGGGCGCCGGGTGACCGGTTCCGTCGTGGTCCGGGCCGGTGACGTGGTCGGCTTCGGCGAGATGACGTTCCGGCTCTCGCTCGACTGACCCCGGGAAAGCCCCCGTCACCCCCCGCGTCCTTCACCCGTCCGGCGGTACGCGGCGCGCGGCGCCGACCGGCCGGTGATGGGGTGGGAAGACGCGCGCCACGTCCGTCGGCCGCGGTACCCACAGCCCACCGACAGGGGACGCGATGAACGAGGCGCCGAACCGCGATGCGGACCACGGGATACCGGAGCACGGCACCCCGGGCCCCGGGAGGCCGGACCACCCGCCACGGGGCACCGGCGCTGACCCCTGGCTGCGGCTGCCCCCGATGGCCCCGGCGGCCCGCCCCGCCGCGCGGCCCGTCGCCCCGGTCCCCGGCCGGGTCAGGACCGCCGCCGCCGCACCGGCCGCCGCCGCGCCGGAGGCGCGGACCGTCGCCCCGAGCCCGTTCGACCCGGGCGCCGCCCACGACCCGCACCCCGTGCACCGCGTCCTGCGGGAACGGTTCCCCCTCACGTACGACCCGCTCCTGCGGGCCTGGGTCCTCAGCCGGTACACCGACGTGGCCACGGCCCTCACCGACGCCCGCTTCACCCACGGCCACCGGCCCGGCGACCCGCCCTGCGCGCGGGCGCACGTGGACGTCGACGTGGGCGAGCTGCGGTCCGTCGCCGAACGCACCGCGCACGTCCTCGCCCGCCGGCTCGCCGACCGCGCCCAGGCCGACCTGGTCGCCGACTTCTGCCGCTGGCTGCCCGCCGGGACCGTCGCCGCCGCCGTCGGCATCCCGTACCGGGACATGATGCGGCTCGTGCGGGGCCGGGCCGCCGGGACGCTCGCCGGCGAGTGCGGCGGCCAGATCGCCGTACGGGAGAAGGCGCTGGCCTCCTTCCTCGGCAACGTCCTCGCCGACCCCGAGCAGGCCGCCGCCCTGCGCGACGCCCCCGCCGGCCTGGTCGCCCGCGCCTGGAACGAGTCCCTGCGCCGTGACCCGCCCGTCCAGATCGCCGTCCGCCGCACCCGCGCCGAGGTGCCGGTCAGCGGCGGCGTCCTTCCGGCCGGCGCCTCCGTCGCCCTCCTCATCGGCTCCGCGGGCCGTGACCCGGAACGCTTCCGCGCGCCCGACCGCTTCGACCCGCTGCGCGACGACGCGGACCAGCTCACGTACGGAAAGGGCTTCTGCCCGGCGGTCCTGCTCGCCGGCTTCGAGGCGGAGTACGCCCTGCGGGCGCTGTTCACGGCCATGCCCCGGCTGCGTCTCGCCGACGGTTTCCGCCCCGCGCCCGCCGGCCTGATCACCCGCGCCCCCCGGAGCCTGATCGTCCGTCCGCGCGGCTGAGCCGTACCGAGAGCCCTTCTCACCGCTGCTAGGGTGACGTGCGCTCGTCAAGCGAGCCCATATCCATACCACTTTCAACGGGGATTGAAACGTGAAGATTCGTCATGTCCGCGCGCTCGCCGTCTTCGGCATCGCGCTCGTCGCCCTGACCGGTGCCCGGGGTTCCGGCGGCGGAGGCTGCGACAACCACGGCGGCTCCAGCAGCTCCAGCAGCAGCGGTTCCGGCGGCAGCGGCAGCCACGACGACAGCGGCTCCAGCGGTTCCGGCAGCAGCTCGGGCGGCTCGGTCCCCGGCACCGGCGGCACCGCCGACAAGGCGGCCCGCGACGTGACGATCGACAAGTGCCGGTACGAGCCGTCCCGCAAGGAGCTCGTCGGCCGGATCACCGTCAAGAACGACGGCTCCCTCGACCGCACCTACAGCGTCACGATGAAGTTCACCGGCAGCGGCGCCACCACGGCGACCGCGTTCAAGTCGGGCATCGCCGTCGCGGCGGGCGCCTCCGCGAGCGCCGAGGTGTCCACCCCGTACTTCGGCAGCGGTGACGGCTCCGAGTACACCAAGTGCGAGGTCACCCGGGCCAGCCGCTACTGACCGGCGCCCCGCGGGGGGACGCGCCCCTTCGGTCCGCGTCCCCCCGCACCCGCCCTCACGGGCGGTTGTGGATGTCCTTGTAACTGATCGGCGCGTCGTGCACCGCCAGCGGATGGTAGGTCACGCGGTCCTGCGCGGCCTGCTCCCGCGCCCGCTGCTCGATGAGCAGGCCCTCGGCCGACTCGGTACGGCTGTACCGGCGCCGGCGCCGCGTGAGCACCACGGTGAGCAGGACGACCAGGCCCCAGAAGCCCCCGAACATCACCAGCAGGGCGTTCATCGCCCTCACCCCTTCCCCCGTAGGGCGCCCGGCGGCCACCGCGAACGGCCCCGCCCGCCGGCGCCCTCAGTCGCGGATCCGCGCGAGCAGCGCCACCGGCCGCTCCGCGAACAGCTCCGCAGCCTTCGTCTCGGACGCGGGGCCACCCGTGAACTCACGGACCCCGTCCAGCACATCCTCCCACCTGCCCTCCGGCAGGACCAGCTCCGTGTCCTGCCACCCGCCCGCCCGCGCCAGCCGCAGCGGGAGCCGTGTCACCGCCGTGACGACCTCCCCGGCACGGGCGAAGGCGAGACAATGGTCCGCCGCCGGACCCTGAGCCACCAGCGGCGTGTACGAGCCGGACGCCCCGAAGACCTCCGGCCGCTCCCGCCGCAGCCGCAGCGCCGCCCGCGCCAGGACCGTCTTCTCGTCGTCGGCACCGGGCGCGAACGGCTCCCGGTTGTCCGGGTCCACCAGCGCCCGGTACTCCCGCTCCGTGTTCTGGTACAGCTCCGGCACCCCCGGCATCGTCAGCTGGACCAGCGCCGCCCCCAGCCGGTGCGCCCGGATGTGCGGCTCCAGGGCGAAGGCCGCCTCCGAGGCCGCTCGCAGCGGGATCCGACCGGGACCCGCCGCCACGAACTCCGCCACCGCCCGCTCGTAGCCCGGGTCGGGCTCCGTCCAGCCGGTCCGCAGCCCCGCCTCCCGTACCGACTTCAGCACGGCGGCCGTCAGCCGCTCCACGTCCGGCGTGCCGAAGCCGAAGGCCGTCTGCCAGGCCGTCCACGCCACGTGCGGATCGGGGGCCGGCACCCCGGAGACCTCCTCCAGGAGCGACGCCCACTCACCCGGGCACTGGGCGAGGACCGCGATCCCCGCCCGTACGTCCGCGCTGCGCTTGGTGTCGTGCGTGGAGAGCACCGTGCCGGTGTGCGGCCAGTCCCGGGCGATCCGCGCGCAGTAGGCGTGGAACTCCCCGGGAGACACGGCGGGCAGGCCAGGCTCGCCGCCCACCTCGTTGGCCGAGAGCAGCGGCGCGTACCGGTAGAAGGCCCGGTCCTCCACGGACTTGGCCCGCAGCGCCGAGGAGGTCTGCGCGAACCGGGCCCGGAACGCCCGGTGGTCCGGCCCGTCGCCGAGCGCCCCGAGGGCCAGGGCCCGTACGGTGTCGACGGCCGAGGCCTCCTCCTCCACCGCGAACGCGGCCTTGGCGCCCCGGGCCGCCTCCGGCGTCAGGACCTCCTCGCCGCCGGTCCGGTAGGTCCGGTAGACGGGGACGCGCACCAGCAGTTCCCGGACCGCGGTGCGCAGCGCCCAGGGAGCGTGGTCCCGCAGCGCCGGATCGGCGGCACAGATCCGCTCCGCGAGCCGGGTCAGCGCGGCCGTCTCGGCGGCCAGGTCGTGCCCCACCACCTCGTACGCGGCCCGGCGCGCCGTCGCCTCCCACCGCCCGCCGCGGTCCCCGGTGCTGCCGGTGTACGCCCGGTAGAGCGACGCGAGTTCCTCCGCTCCGTCGGCGTCGGTGAAGACCCCGTCGATCCGGCGCAGCGCGTCGTACCCGGTGGTGCCCGCCACCGGCCAGGCCGCCGGCAGCGCCTCCTCGCCGGTGAGGATCTTCTCCACCACCGTCCAGCACCGCCCGCCGGTCGCCTCCGCCAGGTCCTCCAGGTAGCCCTGGGGGTCGGCGAGGCCGTCCGGGTGGTCGATGCGCAGGCCGTCGATCACCCCGTCCCGCACCAGCTCCACGATCTTCGCGTGGGTCTCCGCGAACACCGCCGGATCCTCCACGCGCACGCCGATCAGGTCCGACACGGTGAAGAAGCGCCGGTAGTTGAGCTCGGTGCGGGCCAGCCGCCACCAGCCGAGCCGGTACCACTGGGCGTCGAGCAGCTCGTCCAGCGGCAGCTCCTCCGTGCCCGCCCGCAGCGGGAACTCCTGCCCGTCCAGACGCAGCGTCCCGCCCTCCACCCGCATCCGGTCCCGGACCTCCGGCAGCCGGGCCGGCAGCACCGGCAGCAGCAGGCGCCCGCCGCCCGCCGTCCAGTCGATGTCGAACCAGCGGGCGTACGGCGAGTCCGGGCCCTCCTGGAGCACCGCGCGCAGCGCCCGGTTGTGCGCCGGCGAGGCCGCCATGTGGTTGGGCACCAGGTCCACGACGAGCCCGAGGCCGTGCGCCCGCGCGGTCGCCGCGAGCGCCCGCAGCCCGGCCTCGCCGCCCAACTCGGCCCGTACGGACCGGTGGTCGGTGACGTCGTAGCCGTGGGTGGAGCCGGGCACGGCCTCCAGGACGGGGGAGAGGTGCAGGTGGGAGATGCCGAGCCCGGCCAGGTGCGGCACGGCCCGCTCGGCGGCGGCGAACGGGAAGCCGGGCTGGAGCTGGAGCCGGTAGGTGGCGGTCGGCGGGGTGTACGGGGCGGTACGGACCGGGTTGGGCGTCATGCGAACGTACGTACCCCGTGGCGGGGCTTCTGTGTCATCGCCCCGTGCGCCCGATCGGGTGAGGTGCGTTAGGTTCGCCCGATGCTGCGGATGTATCGCGACACGTTCTGTCTGCTCGGACCGGTGCTCCCGGCGCTCTCCTTCCTCGGCAGGCTGCCCACCGCCATGTGCCAGCTGGGCAGTCTGCTCCTGGTCGCGGAGACCAGCGGCTCGCTGGCCACGGCCGGACTCGCGGGCGGCGCCCTGGCCGCCGGGCAGACCGTCGCGGGCCCCGTGGTGGGCCGGCTCGCCGACCGGTACGGCCAGCGGGGCATCGTCCTCGCCGCGTCCCTCGCCAACGCCGGCGCCGTCGTGGCCCTCGTCCTCGCCGCGCTCGCCCAGGCCCCGACCGCCGCCCTGATGGTCCTCGGCGCGCTCGCCGGGGCCACCGTCCCGCAGGTCGGACCGCTGGCGCGGACCCGCTCGGTGGCCCTCGCCCGCCGTTCCGGCGCCGGTGACCGCACCGTCGGCGCGGTCCTCTCCTTCGAGGGCACCCTGGACGAGGTGTCGTTCGTGCTCGGCCCGGCCCTGGTGGGCCTCGCCGCCGCGCTCGCCCACCCGGCGGCCGCGCTGGCGGCCGCCGCGCTCCTGATCGCCGTCTGCGGCTCGGCCTTCGCCCTGCACCCCTCGGCCCGCGCGACCGCCCCCGGGCCCGCCGCGCGCACCACCCGAAAGGGTGCCGCCGAACGGACGCGGCTGCCGGGCGGCGCGTACGCGCTCCGGGTGACGATGGTCCTCCAGGGCGCCATGTTCGGCGCCTCCCAGGCCGGGATCACCGCCCTCACCGAGCGGCTCGGCGCCCCCGCCCAGGCGGGCCTCGTGTACGCGGCGATGGGCGTGATGAGCGCCGTCGTCGGCCTCTCCATGGCGGCCGTTCCCGCCCGGATCGGTCTGGTCACCCGGTGGCGCGCCGCCACCGCCGCGCTGGTCGTCCTCTCCGTACCGCTGCTGTTCGCCGGCTCGCTCGGCGCCCTGTACGCGGTCGTCGTCGTCCTCGGCGCGGCCTACGCGCCGCACCTCATCACGGTCTTCGGGCTCACCGAACGGACCGTGCCCGCCGACCGGCTCGCCGAGTCCATGGCCTTCCTCACCAGCGGGATCGTCGGCGGCCAGGCGCTCGCCCTCGCCGTGTCCGGGCGCCTCGCCGAAGGCCACGGCGCCCCCGCCGCCTTCGCGGTGGCGGTGGGGGCGGCCGTGGCCTGCGCGCTGCTGTCCTGGACGGTACGGGCCGGGGTCCCGGGCCCCTCCGTCAGACCGGCCGCCGCAGAACGGTCAGGCTGAGCGGCGCCAGCGTCACCCGCTCCCCGCCCGACAGCTCCGGCCCCTCCTGCGGAGGCATGCCCTCGGGGTCGGAGGTGTCGACCACCGTCCGCCAGTACCGGCCGTGGCTGTCCGGCACCGTGAACTCCAGCTCCTGCGCGGAGGCGTTGAACATCAGCAGGAAGGAGTCGTCGGAGATCCGCTCGCCCTGCGGCCCCGGCTCGGAGATGGCCTGGCCGTTCAGGAAGACCGTCAGCGCCTGCGCGTGCGCCGCCTGCCAGTCCCGCGAGGTCATCTCCTCGCCCTCCGGCGTGAACCAGGCGATGTCGGTGAGCTCGTCGTGCGTGCCCTCCACCGGCCGGCCGTGGAAGAAGCGGCGCCGCCGGAACACCGGGTGCTCACGGCGCAGCCGGACCATCGCCCGGGTGAAGCGGAGCAGGGTGCCCTCCGCTTCGCTGTCGCCCTTCGGCCAGCGCACCCAGGACACCTCGTTGTCCTGGCAGTACGCGTTGTTGTTGCCGCCCTGCGTACGGCCGAACTCGTCGCCGTGGCTGAGCATCGGCACGCCCTGCGAGAGCATCAGCGTGGCGAGGAAGTTGCGCATCTGCCGGGCCCGCAGCTCGTTGATGCCGACGTCGTCGGTCTCGCCCTCCGCGCCGCAGTTCCAGGACCGGTTGTGGCTCTCGCCGTCCCGGTTGCCCTCCCCGTTGGCCTCGTTGTGCTTCTCGTTGTACGAGACCAGATCGCGCAGGGTGAAACCGTCGTGGCAGGTCACGAAGTTGACCGAGGCCAGCGGCCGGCGGCCGTCGTCCTGGTACAGGTCGGAGGAGCCGGTGAGCCGGGAGGCGAACTCGGCCAGGGTGCGCGGCTCGCCCCGCCACAGGTCCCGGACGCAGTCCCGGTACTTGCCGTTCCACTCGGTCCACAGCGGCGGGAAGTTGCCCACCTGGTAGCCGCCCTCGCCCACGTCCCACGGCTCGGCGATCAGTTTGACCTGGCTCACCACCGGGTCCTGCTGCACCAGGTCGAAGAAGGACGACAGCCGGTCCACCTCGTGGAACTGCCGGGCCAGGGTCGCCGCCAGGTCGAAGCGGAAGCCGTCCACGTGCATCTCGGTCACCCAGTACCGCAGGCTGTCCATGATCATCTGGAGCACGTGCGGCGAGCGCATCAGCAGCGAGTTGCCGGTGCCGGTGGTGTCGTAGTAGTAGCGCGGATCGTCACCGAGCCGGTAGTACGAGGCGTTGTCCAGACCCCGGAAGGAGAGCGTCGGGCCCAGGTGGTTGCCCTCGGCGGTGTGGTTGTAGACCACGTCGAGGATGACCTCGATGCCCGCCTGGTGCAGCGCCCGGACCGCCGACTTGAACTCCAGCACCTGCTGGCCCCGGTCGCCCCAGGACGCGTAGGCGTTGTGCGGGGCGAAGAAGCCGATCGTGTTGTAGCCCCAGTAGTTCGACAGGCCCGCGTCCACCAGCCGGTGGTCGTTGACGAACTGGTGCACCGGCATCAGTTCGAGGGCCGTCACGCCCAGCTCCTTCAGATGCCCGATCACGGCCGGGTGCGCGAGGCCCGCGTACGTACCGCGCAACTCGTCCGGCAGCTCCGGGTGCAGCATCGTCAGGCCCTTCACATGGGCCTCGTAGATCACCGTGTGGTGGTACTCGGTGCGCGGACGGCGGTCGTCGCCCCAGTCGAAGTACGGGTTGACGACGACGGAGGTCATCGTGTGCGGGGCCGAGTCCAGGTCGTTGCGCGCGTCCGGCCGCCCGAAGGGGTACCCGTACACCGCCTCGCCCCAGCTGATCTGCCCCGACACCGCTCGCGCGTACGGGTCGAGCAGCAGCTTCGCCGCGTTGCAGCGCAGCCCCTGCTCCGGCTCGTACGGGCCGTGGACGCGGAAGCCGTACCGCTGTCCCGGCATCACGCCCGGCAGATAGGCGTGCCGCACGAACGCGTCGCTCTCGCGCAGCTCGACCGCCGTCTCCGAACCGTCGTCATGGATCAGGCACAACTCGATCCTGTGCGCGGCCTCCGAGAAGACCGCGAAGTTGGTTCCCGCTCCGTCGTACGTGGCGCCCAGGGGATACGCCCGTCCCGGCCAGACCTGCATGGATGCGACTCTTCCTCTTCTGTCCGGATACAGGGGATGTTCCTCGCCAGATCCTGCCCGAAAAGCGGGCAACCTCCTAGGACTTCGCCCCGTCCTACCGGGTGACCGAGACCGAGCGGGGGGAAGAGGGGGAAGTGTGTACGAAATAGCGCGCCGCCACCTGGGGAAGGTGGTGGCCGGAGCGGCGATGGCGGTGACGGGAACCGCCGTCGCGGTGGCCATCGGCATGCCGGGCACGGCGGGGGCCGACGACACGCCGAGCGGCCGGGGCGCCCCGGCCGCCGCCGGCACGGCCGGGCAGGTGACGGGCACCGGGAACGGCGCGGCTGGCACCAGCACCGGCGAAGGGGCCGGGGGAGCGGACGCGGCGGGCACGCCGCCGGCGGCCGGAGGGGCGCAGGGCGCGACCGCCGCGCCGCCGCCCGCGAGCGTGGCGCCGCCCGCGCCCGAGGGGGAGAAGGGGGTGGGCACCGACCCGCTCACCGACGACGAGCTGGCCCGAGCCGAGACGCTGGCGCTGACCCCGCCCGGCACCGCCGCCCGGCAGAACGCCGACGGCGGCCGGGGACCGCAGCACCTGGCGACCGAACTCGCCGACCCGCTGCCCGGCGAGGGCGAGACCGGCCCGGCACCGCGCCGCGCCGAGGTCCGCTTCTACGACTACGCGCGCGACGAACTCCTCACGCGCACCGTCAACCTCGACACCGGCAAGGTCGAGCGCACCGGCGTCCAGCGCGGCGTCCAGCCCTCCGCCCACCCCGAGGAGCTGCGCGAGGCCCTCGAACTGATCCTCGCGAGCCCGCTGGGCAAGGGCGTCAAGGAGGACTACAAGGACGCCACCGGCAAGGAGCTCACCACCACCGGCCAGCTCTGGTTCAACGGCGACGTCTACCGCACCTACCGCGAGGCGAACGTGCCCGAGCAGCTCGCCCGCTGCGGCGAGCACCGCTGCGTCCGGCTGGTCACCAAGGTCCTCAACGGGGCCTGGATCGACACCCGGAACCTGATCGTCGACCTCTCCGCCAGGACCGTCGTCCGCGTCGGCTGACCACCGCCGCACGGCCCTGCCGCCGCCTTCACGACCCGTACGAGGGAGTACGTCCGCATGTCCACCCAGCCACACCGGCGCGCCCGCACCCGCGGCGCCGTCCTCACCGCCGCCGCCGTGCTCGGCGCCGCCACGGCCACCGCCGGGCCCGCCACCAGCGCCGGCGCCGCGCCCACGCCGCCCCCGCCGACCGGCAACCGCTCCGTCAACGCCGACTGCTCGGCCGCCTACCGCATCACCCAGAAGCTCGACGGCGGTGCCGTCTGGCGCATGTGCTGGCGCTACAGCACCGACGCCGGCCTGATCCTCGACAAGGTCACCTACCAGCCGCCCGGCGCCCACGCCCCGGTCAAGGTCCTCAAGCACGCCCGGCTCGCCCAGATCCACGTCCCCTACGACGACGGCGGCGCCGAGTACGACGACCTCACCGGCGCCGGCTTCGGCTGGGGCCTGCAGAACCTCAAGCCCGCCGAATGCCCCGGCGGCACCCTCACCACCGTCAAGGTGCCCGAGGTCGGCCAGGTCAAGGGCCTGTGCACCACCACCCGCGCGCGCGGCCACGCCTACCGCATGGCCGCCGACTCCGGCAGCGGCGTCTACCAGGCCCAGGCCAAGGACCTGCTCGTCTACACCGTCAACAAGGTCGGCTGGTACGAGTACATCTCCGAGTGGCGCTTCTCCTCCGACGGCACCGTCGGGGCCAACGTGGGCGCCACCGGCAGCCTCTCGCCCGTCGACTACAACGCCACCGACGGACGCGGCTGGCCCATCGGCAAGGGCGCCCGCTCCTACGCCACCAGCCACGCCCACAACGTGTTCTGGAAGCTCGACTTCGGCCTCGACGGCGGCAAGGACCGCATCGAGCAGTTCGACTCCACCGTCACCGCGCCGCCCGCCGGCGGCGGTGGCCCCACCGTGAAGACCAAGCGCACCCCCGTCACCAAGGAACTCGCCGGGGACGCGAAGAACATGCGCTGGTGGCGCGTGGTCAGCGGCACCGGCAAGAACGCCGACGGCCACGCCCGCTCGTACGAGATCGTGCCCGGCCACACGAACACCCACGCCGGACGCGGCTTCACCCGGCACGACGTCTACTTCACCCAGGCCCGCGCCTGCGAGCAGTTCGCCAGCAACAACATCGGCGACTGCGGACCCCGCGGCGGCGACAGCGTCGACAAGTGGGTCAACGGCGAGACGCTCACCACGCCGTCCGTCTGGGTCAACATCGGGTTCCACCACATCGCCCGGGACGAGGACCAGCAGCCCATGCCCGTCCACTGGCAGGGCTTCCAGCTCGCGCCCCGCGACGTAACCGCTATGAATCCGCTCACTCCGTCCGAACTCGCCTCCCAGAACGGTCAGCCCGATCTGGGGAGTTGAGCAAACAGCTCACCGATCCTGCTGCACCGCCTCCCGCTCCCGGAGTACCCTTCCTTGATCGTTGTCGGATGTGCACAGACGGGCGTCCAGGAGCAGAAGGCGGTGCGCGGGTGAGCTCGGGAGGCCGGGAGCTGCCCCCAGGGGACGCGGGTCACGAAGGGGGTCCGGCGGACGCCGCGGAGGCGCCCCCGGGAGCGGACGCCCCGCCGGGGACGGCCGTACCCCCCGGCACGGTGCCGGTCGCCCGGCCCGTGGAGATCGGGGCGGAACTCGACTGGGGGGCCGAGGCCTGGAGCGAGGTGCGCACCCGCGCCCAGCGGGCCGGCCGCGCCTACATCTGGCTGAACCTGGTCGAGCAGCGCATGCGGGCCGTGGTCGCGGCCGTCCTCCGGCCCGTGTACGAACCGGTGCACGGCGAGGAGTGGGTGGTGGCCGCGGCCGGACCGGCGGGACAGGAATGGGTCCAGCGGGCCGCCGCCGTACGCGAGGTCTCGCGCCGCAAGGGCTATCTGCTCGACCCGGCCGACGACAACGTGCTCAGCTTCCTCACGCTGCCGCAGCTGCGCGAGCTGATGGTGCAGCACTGGCCCTGCTTCGAGCCCTACTTCGACGACCGGCGCGAGGTCGAACTGGCCCTGGACGAGCTGGAGGTCACGCGCAACGTCGTCTCCCGCAACCGGGCCCTGTCACTCACCGTCCTCGCGCAGTCCGAGCGGGCCTCCGCCCGCCTCCTGGAGATCCTCGGCAGCGGGGCGGGCGTCCCGTCCGCCGACCGGCTGCCGGTGGACGCCGTCGAGGACCTCGTCGGCGACCGGTACGCCGACGTGGTCTCCGTCCACCCCGACCGGGTCCGGCTCCAGCGGCAGCTGCCCGCCGAGGACCTCTTCGGCGGCGCCCGCCGCCTCGACGCCACCGGCATAGGCCTGAACCTGCTCGTGCAGAACTTCTCGGGCCGCCGCATGGTCCGGCTCGCCGAGTCCGGCTGCCGCATACGGCTCCTCTTCCTCAACCCGGCGAGCAGCGCCGTCAAACGGCGCGAGCGCGAACTCGGCCTCAAGAAGGGCGAACTGAGCCGCTCGGTCGAGATGAACATCCTCCACATGCGCCGGGTCCGCTCCAAGCTCCGCGACCCGGGCGCCTTCCAGATCCACGTCTTCGACGAGACGCCCCGCTTCACCGCCTACCTCGTGGACGGCGACGGCCCGGACGGCGTCGGCGTCGTGCAGTCCTACCTGCGCCGGGCCCGCGGCATGGAGGCACCGGTCCTCGTGCTCCGCGGCGGCGGGCGGAACGTGGTGCGCCACGGGCAGCGCGACCCCCACGGCGAACACGGACTTTTCGAGACGTACCGGGAGGAGTTCGAGGCGGTGTGGCTCGACTCCCGGCCGGTCTCCTGAACCCGTTGTCAGTGGCGCGTGCGAGGGTGGTCAGCACCACGGGGGAGATCACGTAAGGAGGACCCGATGGCTTGGCACGGCGAGACGCTGGTCGGCTTCGACCTGGAGACGACCGGCACCGACCCGCTGGAGGCCCGGATCGTCACGGCCTCGGTCGTCGAGGTCGACGGCGGCGGCCGGATCACGCACCGGCGGGACTGGCTCGCCGACCCGGGCATCCGCATCCCGGCGCAGGCCTCCGCCATTCACGGCATCAGCACCGAGCGCGCCACCGCCGAGGGCCGGCCCGTGCGGGAGGTCGCCGACGAACTCGCGCGCACCCTCACCGCCTACTGGGAGAAGGGCGTGCCGGTCGTGGCGTACAACGCCTCCTTCGACCTCACCCTGCTCGCCGCCGAACTGCGCCGCCACGCGCTGCCCTCGCTGAGCGAGCGGCTCGGCGGCGCCGGCATCGGACCCGTCGTCGACCCGTACACCATCGACCGGGCCGTCGACCGCTACCGGCGCGGCAAGCGGACCCTGGAAGCGGTCTGCGGCGAGTACGGCGTGGTGCTCGAATCCGCCCACGAGGCCGCCGCCGACGCCCTGGCGGCCGTCCGGGTCGCCGTCGCGATAGCGGGCCGGCACGCCGAGGTCGCCGCCCTCGACCCGGCCGAACTCCACGCGCGCCAGATCACCTGGTACCGCGCCTGGGCCGAGGACTTCCAGGCCTTCCTGCGCCGCAAGGGCGAGACGGACGCCGTCGTCGACCCGGAGTGGCCCCTGCGCGGAGCCACGGCCGTGGTGGGCTGAGAGCGGGGCCTCAGTCCTCCGCGTGCTGCCCGAGGAAGTCGAGCAGCAGCGTGTTGACCCGCTCCGGCTGTTCGAGCTGGAGCCAGTGCCCCGCACCCTCCACGCGCTCATACCGCCAGTCGCCGGACACGTGCTTTCCGGTGTCCGTCATCTGCCGCTCGGTGAGGAAGCGGTCGCCGCTGGACCAGATGCCCAGCACCGGGACCGGCGCCGGCAGCGGGGGCAGCGGACGGTCCGGGCCGAACTGCGCCTCCGGTGGCATGCCCGACCGGTAGATGTTCAGCGCGGCCGTCAGGGCGCCCGGCGCCCGCAGCGGCTCCAGCACCGCCTCCGCGTCCGGGTGCTCGCCCAGCATCTCCCGCAGCTGCGCGAAGTCGTCCCGGGAGAGCCACTCCTCGGACAGCCCGGCCAGCTGGAACAGCAGCATGTACCACGAGCGCTGCCGCTGCTCCCAGCCCGCGTCACGGACCGCCGCCACATGGCCCACCGACAGCAGGCTCAGACTCCGCACCTTCTCAGGCGCCGCCTGCGTCATGCCCTGGACGATGGCCGAACCCCAGTCGTGGCCGACCAGATGCACCCGGTCCAGGCCCATCCGGGCGAGGAGTTCGAGCAGGTCCCCGACGTGCTTCGCCGGGTGGTACGCCTCCGGGCCGCCCTCGGGCCGGTCCGAGTCGCCGAAACCGCGCAGGGTCGGGGTGATCGTCATGAACCCCGCCCCCGCCAGCGCCGGCACCTGGTGGCGCCAGAGGGCGTGGCTGTCCGGGAAGCCGTGCACGAGGAGCACGGCAGGGCCCTCGCCGCGCACCTCCACGTCCAGCGTGACGTCCGAGAGTTCCATCCGCATCACAAGACCCCGTTCCCCACGGTCGGTTCGGTTCACCAGGGATCATGATGTCAGAAGGGGTACCAGCGGACCTCCGCATCGCCGCTGCGCAGCGAGGCCACCCGCCGCTCGAACTCGGCCAGCGCCTTCGGGTTCGACGGCGCGTGCTGGGCCACCCAGGCGCAGCTCGCGGTCTCCCGCGCCCCCCGCAGCACCGCGCAGCCCTCCCACTCCCGCACGTCCCAGCCGTACGCCTCGGTGAAGGCGTCGTACGCGGCCGGGTCCAGGCCGTACCGGTCCCGGGACAGCGCCAGGACCACCAGGTCGTGCTCGCGCAGGTCCGAGGAGAAGGTCTCCAGATCCACCAGGACCGGACCGTCCGGGCCCACGTGCACGTTGCGCGGCAGGGCGTCGCCGTGGATCGGGCCCGGCGTCAGACGCGGTACGAGGGCGGCCGCCGCCGGGGCGAAGGAGTCCCGCCGCTCCCGCAGGAACGCCGCGTCCGCCGGGTCGATCGCGTCCCCCGCGAGCCGCAGCCACCGCTCCACCCCGCCGAGCAGCTCCCGGCGAGGCAGCGCCGGCACCTCCGGCTCCGGCAGCGCGTGCACCGCCCGCAGCAGCGGCGCGAGATCCCGGGGCTCGGCCGGCCGGACCGCCTCCGGCAGCCGGTGCCAGAGGGTGACCGGATGCCCGTCGGCCACCAGCGGCTTCTCCTCCGCCGGACGGACCGCGGGCACGCCCGCGGCGGCCAGCCACGAGGCGAGCGCCAGCTCCCGCTCCGCCCGCCCGAGCAGCTCCGCGTCCCGGCCGACCTTCGCCACCAGGCCGCCCACGGCGAAGACCGCGTTCTCGCCCAGGGCCAGCAGCCGCGCCTCCGCGGCCGCCAGCCCCGCCGCGGCCAGTACCTCCCGGGCCCGCGCCTCGTCCATCGACCTCTCCCTCCCGTACGTTTTCGCGCCAAAGTCTGCCATCCGCCCAGCTCACCCCGCCCGCCGCCTTGACGGGCCGACGGGCCGTCAGCACCATGGCGGGGTTCTGGACGGCGGCGACGGCGGACGGGGGTCGGATCGTGAGCGCGGTGACCGCGAGGAAGCGGCCGGGCGGGACGCGGACCCCGCGCACCGCGCGGACGGCACGGCCCCGCGGCCCCGACCCCGGCGCCTGGTTCCTCGTCCTGCCCGCCCTGCTGCCGATCCTCGTCCTCAGCGTCGGCCCCCTCCTCTACGGCCTCGCCCTCGCCTTCACCGACGCCCAGTCCGGCCGCACCGAGCCCACCCGGTGGATCGGCACGCTCAACTTCCAGGACCTCCTGCACGACACCCTCTTCTGGGAGTCCTTCCGCATCGGCCTGCTCTGGGCCGTCGGCGTCACCGTGCCGCAGTTCCTCCTGGCCCTCGGCCTCGCCCTCCTGCTCGACCAGAACCTGCGCTTCCGCCCGCTCGCCCGCGCCCTCGCGATCGTGCCCTGGGCGATGCCCGAGGTCGTGGTCGGCATCATGTGGCGGCTCGTCTACAACCCGGACGCCGGCATCCTCAACGAGACCCTCCGCGACCTCGGCCTCGGCGAGGGCCACGACTGGCTCTCGGGCCTCGCCACCGCCCTGCCCGCCGTGATCGTCGTCGGTGTCTGGGCGGGCATGCCGCAGACCACCGTCACCCTCCTCGCCGGACTCCAGAACACACCGCGGGAACTCCACGAGGCCGCCGCCCTCGACGGCGCCGGAGCCTGGCGCCGCTTCCGCGCCGTCACCTGGCCCGCCCTGCGGCCCGTGGCGCTCGCCGTCACCGCCCTCAACCTCATCTGGAACTTCAACTCCTTCGCCCTGGTCTACGTGCTGACCAGCGGCGGACCCGGCGGCCGCACCCGGCTCCCGATGCTCTTCGCGTACGAGGAGGCCTTCCGCTACGGCCAGTTCGGCTACGCGGCCGCGATGGGCTGCGTGATGGTCGCCGCCGTCTCCGTCCTCATCGCCCTCTCCCTCGTCCGACGGCTGAAAGGGGACCAGGACCGGTGAGCGCCTTCCGCACCGGCCGGCCCGCGCGGCTCGGCCAGTACCTCGCCCTCCTCGCCTATCTGGCCTTCCTCGCCTTCCCGTTCCTGTGGCTGGTCTCCACCGCCTTCAAACCCGCCCCGGAACTGGCCTCGCTCCACCCCACCTGGATCCCCGGGGAACCGACCCTCGCCAACTTCCGGCAGGCCTTCGCCGAGCAGCCCCTGCTGCGGGCCGCGGGCAACAGCCTCGCCGCGGCGCTCGCCGCCGCCCTGATCACCGTGGCCGTCGCCACGCCCCTCGCCCACGTCACCGCCCGGCGGCGCGGGAGGCTCACCACCGCGGCCACCGGCTGGGTCGTGATCAGCCAGGCCTTCCCCTTCGTCCTGGTGATCATCCCGCTCTTCCTCGTGCTCAAGCGGCTGCATCTGATCAACAGCCTCGCCGGACTCGTCCTCGTGTACGTCGTCTGGTCGCTGCCCTTCGCGCTCTGGATGCTCATGGGGTACGTCCGGGCCGTCCCCGCCGAACTGGAGGAGGCCGCCGCCGTCGACGGCGCCGGCCGGCTCCGCACCCTCGTCTCCGTCACCGCCCCGCTGCTGGCCCCGGGGATCGTCGCCACCGCCCTCTTCGCCTTCGTCACCGCCTGGAACGAGTTCTTCTTCGCGCTCGTCCTGCTCAAGACCCCGGAGAAACAGACGCTGCCGGTCGTCCTCACCCACTTCCTCGGCGCCGAGGGCGTCGCCGACCTCGGCCCGCTGGCCGCCGCCGCCTTCCTCGCCACCCTGCCCTCCCTCGCGGTCTTCGCCCTCCTCCAGCGGCGGATCACCGGCGGCGTCCTCGCCGGGGCGGTGAAGTCATGAGCCGCGCCCGCCTCCTCGCCGCCGTCCTCACCGCGCTCGCGCTCCTGCTGACCGGCTGCGCCGACGGCGGCGAACGCCGCACCGACGGGATCGTCCGGCTCCGCTTCCAGTCCCTCGCCTGGCAGAAGGAATCGGTCGAGGCCAACAAGCGGCTGGTCGCGGAGTGGAACGCCCGCCATCCGGACATCCAGGTCGCGTACGTCCAGGGCAGCTGGGACTCCGTCCACGACCAGCTCCTCACCTCCTTCGAGGGCGGCGAGGCGCCCGACATCATCCACGACGCCTCCGACGACCTGGCCGACTTCGCCCACGGCGGCCACCTCGCCGACCTCCGCCCGCTGCTCCCCGAGCGGCTGCGCGCCGACATCCCGGCCCGGAGCTGGGAGACCACCACCTTCGGAGAGGGCGTGTACGGGGTGCCCTTCCTCCAGGAGCCGCGCGTCCTCATCGCCAACCGGAAGATCCTCCGGGCCTCGGGCGTCCGTGTCCCGACCCCGGAGAGGCCGTGGACCTGGCCCGAGTTCCGGCAGGTCGCCCGCGAGCTGACCCGCGCCATGGGCCCCGGCCGCCACGCGGTGGCCTGGCCCCTGCGCGAGCCCGTCTCCGTCAGTCTCAACCTCGGCCTCTCGGCCGGCGGCCGGCTGTTCCACCGGGAGCCGGACGGCCGGGTCACCCTCCGGTTCACCGAGGCGGACGCCGTGGTCCCCGGCACGGTCCGCGCCCAGGTGGTGGAGGACGGCAGCGCACCCCGTACGACGCTCGGCAGCGGCGGCTCCGACACGCTCCCCGGCTTCTTCGCCGGCAGGTACGCCATGGTGCCGCTCGGCTTCGCCTACCGGCAGCAGATCGTCCAGCAGGCCCCCGAGGGCTTCGAGTGGACCGTGCTGCCCGCCCCCGCCGGCAGCGGGGGACTCGCCCAGGGTGTCTCCCCGCAGACCCTGTCGATCGCCGCGGACAGCCCGTACAAGAAGGAGGCGGCCGCCTTCCTCGACCACCTGCTCCAGCCGCGGAACATGGTGCTCCTCGCCCGGGGCGACTGGATGCTGCCCACCGGCACCGCCGCCCTCGCCGACCCCTCCCTCCGCACGGAGCGGGACGGCTGGGCGACCGGGGCCGCCCTCGCCGCCCATCTGCGGCCGGCGCCCGCGCCGTCCGTGCGGGGCTACCCGGAGTGGAAGGACAAGGTCGCGACCCCCGCCTTCCAGGAGTTCTACAGCGGCGCCATCGACTCGGCCGAGCTCCGCAGGCGTCTGGTCGAGGACGGGAACCGGGTGCTCGCGCGCTACCAGCGGAGGTGAGGTTCCGCCGGATTCGCCACCTTCGTCATCTTCCGCATTACGAAACCTTGTTGAATAAGTCACAGATGAGTGAAGGGTCTTCTCCGGAGGCCCGCGATCGGACAGTGTTCGAACCGGCCATCGTGCCGCCCCCCACGAGGCGCGATGGCCTTCTAAGGTGGGGTGCCATGACGACCACGTACGCGGCTTTGCTGCGCGGCATCAACGTGAGCGGGCACCGCAAGGTGCCGATGGCGGAGCTGCGCGCCCTGCTCGAAGGGCTCGGGCACCGGGACGTCCGCACCCATCTCCAGAGCGGGAACGCCGTCTTCGCCACGGACGCCCCCGCCACCGAGGACGCGCTCACCGCCGCCCTGGAGGAGGCGATCGAGGCCCGGTTCGGCTTCCGCGTCGACTGCCTCGTCCGCGACGGCGCCTACCTCGCCGCCGTGGCCGAGAACTGCCCCTTCGACGCCGCCGGCCTGGAGGGCAGACAGCTGCACGCCGTCTACGCCTCCGGCCCCCTCGGTCCGGAACGGTTCGCCGCGCTCGACCCGGAGGCCTACCGGCCCGAGGCCTTCGCCCTCGGCGACCGCGTCCTCTACCTGTACACACCCGGCGGGCTCGGCACCTCCCGGCTCGCCGACGCCGTGCTGCGGCCCGCCCTCCTCAAAGGGCTCGTCACCACCGCCCGGAACTGGAACACCGTACGGAAGCTGGTGGAGATGACCGGCGGCGCCTGACCGGCGAATGGCCCAGGTCCGGGGCCGCCGATTGGCCCCCTGGAACCGGCCACCGGCTGGATAGGGTGGCCGGTATGACCACCACCGAGATCCCGGGGACCCCCGCGTCCCGACCCGTCGTCGACTTCTTCTTCGACCCCGCCTGCCCCTTCGCCTGGATCACCTCGCGCTGGATCCTGGAGGTCGAACGGCACCGCGACATCGACCTCCGCTTCCAGGTCATGAGCCTCTACTTCCACAACGAGGGCAACGACCTCCCCGAGGACTACCGGGCTCTGGTCGACGCCTCCCTCGGCCCCGTGCGGGTGGCCGTCGCCGCGGCCGAACAGTACGGCGACAAGGTCCTGCGTCCGCTCTACACCGCGTACGGCACCCGCATCCACGAGGCCGGGCGGAAGGACTACGACGCCGTCGTCGCGGAGGCCCTCGCCGAGGTCGGACTGCCCGCCGAACTCGCCGCCGCCGCCCACGACCCCGCCCACGACGAGGCGGTCCGCCGCAGCCACGAGGCCGGCCACGACCCGGCGACCGGCGGCTACGTCGGCACGCCCACGATCCACGTCGACGGCACGGCCTGGTTCGGCCCCGTCCTGCGCGCGATCCCGCGCGGCGAGGAGGCGGCCGGTCTCTTCGACGCCTTCCGCGTCCTCGCCGGCCACCCCGACCTCTTCGAGCTCAAGCGGACCCGCACCGGCGGCCTCGACTTCAGCTGACCGCCACCAGCACCCGCCCGGCCGCCGCCTCCTCGTACCGCTCCACGAGCAGCCGGGCCACCTCGGGGGAGGGGCCGAGCACGTCCGCGAGGACGTCGGCCCCGCCCGCGCCCGCCGCGATCCGGTCCGGAAGCCGGCCGGGGGCGAGCACGTACGGGGCGACGGCCACCCGGCGGACGCCCTCCTCCGCCCGCAGGGCCCGTACCGCGTCCTCGGTCCGGGGAAGGGATGCGGAGGCGAACGCGGGCCGCACGGAGCACCAACCGGTGCGCCGCAGCTCCCGCGCCGTTTCTGCGATCACCGCGATCGCCTCCGGGTCGGTGGAGCCCGCCGAGGCCAGGACGACCCCGGTCGCGCTCTTCTCGGCGGGCGTGATCCCGGCCTCGTACAGCCGCCGCTCCACCGCCGCGATCAGCAGCGGCGAGGGACCGAGGACCTCCGCCTGCCGGACGCGCAGCGAAGGAGGGCCCTGCCGCAGGACCGCCGGGATGTCGGCCTTCGCGTGGAAGGCCCGGGTCAGCAGCAGCGGCAGCGCCACCACGTCCCGGACCCCCTCCGCGGCCAGCCGTTCCAGGACCCCCGGCACCGACGGCAGGGTGAAGTCCAGGAACGCCGTCTCCACGCGCAGCCCGGGCCGCAGCGCCCCGGCCCGGCGGACCAGGGCGTCGACGGTCGCCGCGTGCCGCGGGTCACGGCTGCCGTGGGCGACGACGAGGAGGACGGGACGGTTCACGGCGGCGGTCAGCCCTTCGCGAGCAGACCGCGGCGGCGCAGCACCGTGCGCTCCAGCGGGCTGAAGACGAGCAGGTCGACCGCGATGCCGACGACGAGGATCAGGATGATCGCCAGGAAGATCCCCGGCATGTCGAAGTCGTTGCGGCCGTTCTCCAGGAGCTGGCCGAGGCCGAGGCCCAGCTCCGGCGAGGAGGCGATGATCTCGGCGGCCATCAGCGACCGCCAGGAGAACGCCCAGCCCTGCTTGAGGCCCGCGAGGTAACCGGGCAGCGCGGCCGGCATCACGATGAACCAGGCGCCCTTGAGCCCCGTGGCGCCGAGCGTGCGCCCGGCCCGCAGGAACAGCGGCGGGACCTGGTCGACGCCCGACACCAGCCCGTTGGCGATCGACGGCACGGCGCCGAGCAGGATGACCGCGTACATCATGCTGTCGTTCAGGCCGAGCCAGAGGACCGCCGGCGCCACCCAGGCCACCGAGGGCAGCGACTGGAGGCCGGAGAGGATCGGGCCGATCGCCGCCCGGACGAACCGCACCCGGGCGACCAGCAGGCCGAGCGGGGTGCCGATCGCGAGGGCGAGCAGGAAGCCGAGCAGGGCCCGGGAGACGCTCGTCCACAGGACGTCGAGGAGGGTCCCCTCCAACCACATCGTGGACAGGCTGTGCCAGACCGCGGACGGCGCGGGGAGCTTGTAGGCGTCGGTGACCTCGGCCCACACCAGGACCTGCCAGACGACCAGGACCAGGGCGACGGCCAGGACGGGCGGGAGGACCTTCCTGGTCAGGACCTCGGTCACCGGGGTCCGGCTGATCTGCACGCTGTCGAGCGCGTCGAGGCCCGCCTCCAGCCCGGCGAGGTCGTCGGCCTTCGGGGACTTCGCGGACCTCGCGGTCGTCTCAGTGCTGGCCATGGCGGCGGATCTCCCCACGCAGGTGTTCGGTGATTTCGAGGGACAGCTCGGCGACGGCGGCGTCCTCGATGCGGCGCGGCTGCGGGATGTCGATGGTCCACTCCCGGGCGATCCGCCCCGGCCGCGAGGACAGCAGCACCACGCGCTCGGCCAGCCGCACGGCCTCGCGGACGTTGTGGGTCACGAACAGCACCGACAGCTTCGTCTCCCGCCAGATGCGGGTCAGCTCGTCGTGCAGCACGTCCCGGGTGATGGCGTCGAGCGCGGCGAACGGCTCGTCCATCAGGAGCAGGTCACTGTCCTGGGCCAGGGCGCGGGCCAGGGCCACCCGCTGCCGCATGCCGCCGGACAGTTCGTGGACCCGCTTGCCGTACGAGCCGGAGAGCCGCACCAGTTCGAGCAGCCGCTCGGCCTCCGGGCGCCGCTCGGCCTTGGGCACCCCGCGCAGCCGCAGAGCGAGTTCGATGTTCTTGCCCGCGGTGAGCCACGGGAAGAGGGCGTGCTCCTGGAACATCAGGGCCGGCCGGCCGCCGGGGGTCTCGATGGACCCCGCGGACGGCCGGTCGAGCCCGGCGACCAGGTTGAGCAGCGTGGACTTGCCGCAGCCCGAGGCACCCAGAAGGGTGACGAACTCGCCGGGGGCGACATCGAGCGAGATGTCGTCGAGGACGAGCTGCCCGCCGGTGGAGCCACCGAAGGACTTCGAGACGTGCGCGATGCGCGCGGCGTGGCCGGCCGCCTCGGCGCGGTCCTCGGCCTCGGCGAGCGTGGTGGTCGTGGCCATGGTCGTCACCTCCTGGATGTGTGCGGGCTGTTACTTGACGCCGAGACCGGCGTCGGAGACCTCGGGCTTGCCCGCGGCCTTGAGGACCTTGTTGAGCGGCCTGAGGTCGTAGATGCCCGTCAGGTCGGGCTGCTCCAGGAGGCCGGCCTTGACCGCGTGGTCGGCCTGCGCCCGCAGGGTGGCGGCCAGCGGGTCGTCGGTGAACCGGATGGACGGCCAGGCCGCGTCGATCACCTCGGCGCCCAGCGCCTTGCCGGAGAGGTCCTTGAGCTTGGCGTTGGCCGACTCCTTGGCCTTGGCCGGGTTGGCGTTGATCCACTCGTTGGTCTTCACCGTGCCGCGCAGGAACGCCTCGACGACGTCGGGGTGCGCGGCCAGGAACTTCTGCGACACGATGATGTTGGTGATGACGAACTGCTTGTCCGGCCACAGGTCGGACTCGTCGAGCAGCACCTTCGCCCCGTCCGAGACGAGCTTGGACGCGGTCGGTTCCGGCACCCACGCGCCGTCGATCGAACCGGACTTGTAGGCGTTCGGGGTCGTCTTGTTGTCCGAGCGGACCACCGAGACGTCACCCTTGCCGCTCGCGGAGTCGACCTTCCAGCCCTTCTCCGCGATCCAGTTGAGGAACGCGACGTCCTGCGTGTTGCCCTTCTGCGGGGTGGCGATCCGCTTGCCCCTGAGGTCGTCCAGGGTCTTGACGCGCGCCGGGTTCACCACGAGCTTGACGCCCCCGGAGGCGGAGCCGCCGACGATCCGCAGGCTCGCGCCCTGGGACTTGACGTACCCGTTGATGGACGGGGAGGGGCCGATGAAGCCGATGTCGATGGCTCCGGCGTTCAGGGCCTCGATCTCGGACGGGCCCGCGTTGAAGGTCGTCGTCTCCAGGGCGGTGCCGCCCAGCTCCTTCTGGAGGATGCCTTCCTTGTCGCCGATCAGGGCGGTGGCGTGCGTGAGGTTGGGGAAGTACCCGAGCCGTACGGTGTCGGCGGAGAGCTTCGCGCCCTCGGCGGCCACCTTCTTCTCGTCGTTCTTGGCCTGGGAGCCGTAGCCGCAGGAGGCGAGCGCCCCGATCAGGAGCGGCAGGGCGGCGGCGGCGGCCAGGCCTCGGCGCAGGGTGGTGCGGGTGGTGGCAGGCACGGGAGGTTTCCCCTCGAATCAGCGACTTCGCAGTCTGTGTCTATGGCGTGCGGAGTGGAGCGGGTGGAGCGGCGGCGCGCCGCGGCGGCGGCGCGAGGAGGTCAGCACGCACATCGCGCGACACCTCCCCGGCCCGCGCCGAGGGCGCCGGAACCGATCCGGCCCCCTTCCTTCGCGAAGGTCGCGTACACGTCGGGGTACATGTCAGAAGTCCCAGCCTTCCTCGTCGTCGACCGCGGCCACGGCCTTGGCGGTGGCGAAGGACTCGCCCGCCATGCCGGCCGCGAGCGTGGTGCCGTCGGCGGGATCGATCAGCAGGAACGAGCCGGTACGGCGGGAGTCGGCGTAGGCGTCGAGCGCGAGCGGCTCGGCGGTCCGCACCTTCACGCGGCCGATGTCGTTGGCGACGAGCCGGCCCGGCTCCGGGTGCTGGGAGAGGTCGTCCAGCGTCAGCCGGGACGGGATCTCCTTGACGATCGCCTTGACCGTGCGGGTGGTGTGCTTGAGGAGCACCCGCTGGCCGACGGTGAGCGGCTGGTCCGCCACGTGGCAGACGGTCGCCTCGACGTCCTGGCTGGTGGCCGGGGCGTCGGCGCTCGGGGCGAGCAGGTCGCCGCGCGAGATGTCGATGTCGTCGGCGAGCCGGATGGTGACCGACTGGGGCGCCCAGGCGATGTCCACCGCCTCGCCCAGCGCGTCGATCGCGGTGATCGTGGAGGTCTTCCCGGAGGGCAGCACGGTGACCTCCTCGCCGACCCGGAAGGCGCCGGCGGCGATCTGGCCGGCGTAGCCCCGGTAGTCGGGGTGCTCGGCGGTCTGCGGCCGGATCACGTACTGCACGGGGAAGCGGGCGTGGCAGGCCGTCAGGTCGTGGCTGACCGGGACCGTCTCCAGGTGCTCCAGGACGGTCGGACCGCCGTACCAGTCCATGTTCGCGGAGGGCTCCACCACGTTGTCACCGGCGAGCGCCGAGATCGGGATCGCGGTGATCTCCGGGACGCCCAGCTCGGAGGCGTACGTCGTGAACTCCTCGGCGATCGCGGCGAAGACGGACTCCCGGTACTCGACCAGGTCCATCTTGTTCACGGCCAGGACCACGTGCGGGACGCGGAGCAGGGCGGCGACGGCGGCGTGCCGGCGGGTCTGCTCGACCACGCCGTTGCGGGCGTCGACGAGGACCACGGCCAGCTCGGCCGTGGACGCGCCGGTCACCATGTTCCGGGTGTACTGCACGTGCCCGGGGGTGTCGGCGAGGATGAACCGGCGGCGGGGCGTCGCGAAGTAGCGGTAGGCCACGTCGATGGTGATGCCCTGCTCCCGCTCGGCGCGCAGGCCGTCGGTGAGCAGCGCCAGGTCGGGCGCCTCCTGCCCGCGCGAGCGGGAGGCGTGCTCCACGGCCTCCAGCTGGTCGGCGAGGACCGACTTGGAGTCGTGCAGCAGGCGCCCGACGAGGGTGGACTTGCCGTCGTCGACGGAGCCGGCGGTGGCGAAGCGCAGCAGGGTCGTGGCGGCCGGCCCGGAGGCCGGCAGCGGCTCGGTGGACGTGCTCATTAGAAGTACCCTTCGCGCTTGCGGTCTTCCATCGCGGCCTCGGACAGCTTGTCGTCGGCGCGGGTCGCACCCCGCTCGGTGAGGCGGGAGGCGGCGATCTCGGCGATGACGGCCTCCAGCGTGGTGGCGTCGGAGTCGACGGCGCCGGTGCAGGACATGTCGCCGACGGTGCGGTAGCGGATGAGCCGCTTCTCTACCTTCTCCGACTCCTTGGGGCCGCCCCACTCGCCGGCCGTCAGCCACATGCCGTTGCGGGCGAACACCTCGCGCTCGTGGGCGAAGTAGATCTGCGGAAGCTCGATCTTCTCCCGCTGGATGTACTGCCAGACGTCCAGCTCGGTCCAGTTGGAGAGCGGGAAGACCCGGACGTGCTCGCCGGGGGCGTGCCGGCCGTTGTAGAGCTGCCACAGCTCGGGGCGCTGGCGTCGCGGGTCCCACTGTGAGAACTCGTCGCGGAGGCTGAAGACCCGCTCCTTGGCCCGGGCCTTCTCCTCGTCGCGGCGCCCGCCGCCGAAGACGGCGTCGAAGCGGTGCTCCTGGATCGCCTCCGTCAGCGGCACGGTCTGCAGCGGGTTGCGGGTGCCGTCCGGGCGCTCGCGGAGCTTCCCGGCGTCGATGTACTCCTGCACCGAGGCGACGCGCAGCCGCAGGCCGTGCCGGGCGACGACGCGGTCCCGGTACTCGATGACCTCGGGGAAGTTGTGTCCCGTGTCGACGTGCAGCAGCGAGAAGGGGACCGCGGCGGGCGCGAAGGCCTTCAGCGCCAGGTGCAGCATGACGATGGAGTCCTTGCCGCCGGAGAACAGGATCACCGGCCGCTCGAACTCACCCGCCACCTCACGGAAGATGTGGACGGCCTCGGACTCCAGGGAGTCGAGGTGCGACAGCGCGAACGGGCTGCCGGTGACGTCATGGACGTGGGCGACGGTGGTCACAGTGCCTCCTCGTGAGCTTCTCCGCCCGTGCTGGGGGTACCGCCCGCCGGAGGCAGGGGGAGCAGAGGTGCGGCTTTCTTCTTCGTCGGCGACCCGATGGCCGCGCGTGCGGCGCTCACACCAGGCCCCTCTCGGTGAGCAGCGCGTGGAGCTGCGCCGCGGACTCCCGCACGGTCTGGTTCTGGGACTCGATCCGCAGGTCTGGCGTCTCGGGTGCCTCGTACGGGTCGTCGACGCCGGTCAGGCCGCTGATCTCGCCGGCGGCCTGCTTGGCGTAGAGGCCCTTGACGTCGCGGACCGAGCACACGTCCAGCGGCGTGGCCACGTGGACCTCGACGTAGGCGGTGCCCTCGGCCTGGTGGCGCTTGCGGACGGCCTCACGGCTGTCGGCGTACGGGGCGATGACCGGGACCAGGACCTTCACCCCGTGCGAGGCGAGCAGCTCGGCGACGAAGCCGATGCGCTGCACGTTGGTGTGGCGGTCCTCGCGGCTGAAGCCGAGGCCGGCCGAGAGGAACTCGCGGATCTCGTCCCCGTCGAGGATCTCGACGCGGTGGCCCTCCTCGCGGAGCCGGCCGGCCAGCTCGTACGCGATGGTGGTCTTGCCGGCGCTCGGCAGGCCGGTGAGCCAGATCGTGGCACCGGTCACGGATGTCTCCTGGGGGGTGTCGGGGGTGGCCTGCGAGGAGGCGTGAGGGGTGGTCGTCATCAGCCGTGCAGCCCGCATTCGGTCTTGGCGCGGCCGGCCCAGCGGCCGGCCCGGGCGTCCTCGCCGTCCGCGACCCGGCGGGTGCAGGGGGCGCAGCCGACGGAGGCGTACCCGTCCATGAGGAGCGGGTTGGTGAGGACGCCGTGCTCCGCGACGTACGCGTCGACGTCGTCCTGCGTCCAGCGGGCGATGGGCGAGACCTTGACCTTCCGCCGCTTCTCGTCCCAGCCGACGACCGGGGTGTTCGCCCGGGTGGGGGACTCGTCGCGGCGCAGGCCGGTGGCCCACGCGGCGTACGCGGTCAGGCCCTCCTCCAGCGGCTTGACCTTGCGCAGCGCGCAGCACAGGTCGGGGTCGCGGTCGTGCAGCCGGGGACCGTACTCGGCGTCCTGTTCGGCCACCGTCTGCCGCGGGGTCAGGGTGATGACGTTGACGTCCATGACGGCGTCCACGGCGTCCCGGGTGCCGATGGTCTCCTCGAAGTGGTAGCCGGTGTCGAGGAAGACGACGTCGACGCCGGGCATGGCGCGCGAGGCGAGGTGGGCGACGACGGCGTCCTCCATGGAGGAGGTCACGCAGAAGCGCTTGCCGAAGGTCTCGGCGGCCCACCGGAGGATCTCCAGGGCGGAGGCGTCCTCCAGCTCGCGGCCGGCCCGCTCGGCGAGTGCCTTGAGGTCGGCCTCGGTGGCGTCCTGAGTGATCGTCATGTCCGTTCCCTCCCCGTCGTGCCGGCCGTGCCGTGTCCGTCGTCCGTGCTCCGCGTGCCGGGCGCACCGGCCGCACGGCCGGTGCTGCCGGGCGCGAGCAGGCCGAGGAACTTCAGCTGGAAGGCCCGGCCGCAGGCCGCGCACTCCCAGGCGCCGTGGCCCTGCTCGCCCGGCCGCAGGTCCTCGTCCCCGCAGTAGGGGCAGAAGAAGGGGGCCGCGCGCTCGCTCATGAGAGGGCCTCCTCCGAGGCGCGGGAGGCCCAGGCGGCGAAGCGCTCGCCGTCCTCGCGCTCCGCCTGGAAGCGCTTGAGGACCCGCTCGACGTAGTCGGGCAGCTCGGCGGCGGTGACCTTGAGGCCGCGGACCTTGCGGCCGAAGCCGGCCTCCAGGCCGAGGGCGCCGCCCAGGTGGACCTGGTAGCCCTCGACGCGGTTGCCGTCCTCGTCCAGGACCAGCTGGCCCTTGAGACCGATGTCCGCCACCTGGATACGGGCGCAGGCGTTGGGGCAGCCGTTGATGTTGATCGTCAGCGGCTCGTCGAAGTCCGGGACGCGCCGCTCCAGTTCGTCGATGAGCGTGGCGCCGCGGCCCTTGGTCTCGACGATCGCCAGCTTGCAGAACTCGATGCCCGTGCAGGCCATCGTGCCCCGGCGGAACGGCGAGGGGGTGACGCGCAGGTCCAGCGCCTCCAGGGCGGAGACGATCGAGTCGACCTGGCCCTCCTCGATGTCGAGGACGAGCATCTTCTGCTCGGCGGTGGTACGGACCCGGCCCGAGCCGTGCGCCTCCGCGACCTCGGCGATCTTCGTCAGGGTGGCGCCGTCGACGCGGCCGACGCGCGGTGCGAAGCCGACGTAGAAGCGGCCGTCGTTCTGGCTGTGCACGCCGACGTGGTCCCGCCAGCGGCCGGCCGGCTGCTCGGGGGCGGGGCCGTCGGTGAGCTTGCGTCCGAGGTACTCGTCCTCCAGGACTTGGCGGAACTTCTCCGCGCCCCAGTCGGCGACGAGGAACTTCAGGCGCGCGCGGTTGCGCAGCCGGCGGTAGCCGTAGTCGCGGAAGATCGAGATGACGCCCTCGTACACGTCCGGGACCTCGTCCAGCGAGACCCAGGTGCCGAGCCGTACGCCGAGCTTGGGGTTGGTGGACAGGCCGCCGCCGACCCACACGTCGAAGCCGGGGCCGTGTTCCGGGTGGCGCACACCGACGAAGGACACGTCGTTGATCTCGTGGGCGACGTCGAGCAGCGGCGAGCCGGAGACGGCCGACTTGAACTTGCGGGGGAGATTGGAGAAGTCCTTGTTGCCGACGATCCGGCGCTGGATCTCCTCGATGGCGGGGGTGCCGTCGATGATCTCGTCGGCGGAGATGCCGGCGACGGGGGAGCCGAGGATGACACGGGGGGTGTCACCGCACGCCTCGGTGGTGGACAGGCCGACCGCCTCCAGGCGGTTCCAGATCTCGGGCACGTCCTCGATGCGGATCCAGTGGTACTGGACGTTCTGCCGGTCCGTGATGTCGGCGGTGCCCCGGGCGAACTCCTCGGAGATCTCGCCGATCACGCGCAGCTGCTCGGTGGTCAGCCGGCCGCCGTCGATGCGGACGCGGAGCATGAAGTACTCGTCGTCCAGCTCCTCCGGCTCCAGGACGCCGGTCTTCGTGCCGTCGAGCCCCTGCTTGCGCTGGGTGTAGAGCCCCCACCAGCGCATGCGGCCGCGCAGGTCGTTGGGGTCGATCGAGTCGAAGCCGCGCTTCGAGTAGATCGTCTCAATGCGTGTCCGCACATTGAGACCGTCGTCGTCCTTCTTGAACTGCTCATTGCCGTTCAGCGGGGTGAAGTGCCCCACGGCCCACTGACCCTCGCCACGGTGGCGCCCGGTCTTGCGGCGGGCGGCGGCGGGTGTGGGGTTTTCCGGGGTGGCGGCCATGGCGTTTCGTCCTTCGGGACTGCGGGAGGGCGGCTCTGACCTGCACACGCGCGCTCGGGTCAGAGGTGGCGCGACGGTGCGCAGCGGGGTCGGTCAGAAAAGGGATCGCGGCGGTGCTGGTTCTCTCAGCGCACCGGACAGATGGCGCTGGACATGCGGCCGAGGTCGACGTGCCGCCGACTCACCAAGGCAATTCCAGTTCCAGGCATGGCGGAAGCGTGTCACGGGACTTTGGAACCAGTCCAGCTTCGTCCGGTATATGGACAACATCGTCTCGCTGTGCGAGATGATGTGTTCTGGGTCACGCGGGCGGGGCCCGGAGGGGCCCTCGGTGACGCCGCCTCAGGCCCCGGCCTCCGGGGGGCGACGGGAGGCGCGGGGCGCGGGCGCGGGGCCCGCGCCGGAGCGCGGTTCAGGCGTGGGCGCCGGGCCAGGGCCCGGGCGTCTCCGTCTCCTCGGCCTGCTCGACCTTGGTGTCGAAGAGGCGGAAACCGCGCCGTTCGTAGTTGGCCATGGCGTGTTCCCCGTCCAGGGAGCAGGTGTGCAGCCACACCCGCTTGGTCGGCTCCCGGTCCGGCCAGCGCTCGGCCAGGTCCCAGGCGCGAGCCGTGCCGCAGGAGAGCAGGTGGCCGCCGATCCGGCGCCCCCGGAAGCCGGGAATGAGCCCGAAGTAGACGATCTCCACCACGCCGTCCGCCTGGGCGTCCAGTTCCACGTACCCGGCGGGCGTGCCCCGGTCGTACGCCACCCAGATCTCGGAGCCCGGCTTCTCCACGATCTCCTGCCACTGCCGGTAGGTCAGCCCGAGCCGGTCGGTCCAGCGGATGTCGCCGCCGACGGCGGTGTAGAGGAAGCGGGCGAACTCGGGCGAGGGCACCTCGGCGCGCCGGACGGTGACGTCGCCGCTCTCCGGAGGGGTGGCGGGGCGCAGGTCGGACGGGGAGGTCTGCTCGAGGGACCAGGTGGTGAGAGTGATGCTCATGGGCTCATCGCATCATGTGGAGCACGAGATTCCCAGGGGCGTCCGTCCTGGCCGGCGCGGGATCGTCCGCTCAGTGGTCGGTCTGTCCGGATTGCGGACGGGGGAGCGAGGGGTTCTGTCCCGTCCGCTCCCGCACCCGTCCGCTCAGGCGCCCGCGCGGCGCTGATCGCTCGCGTCCCGCAGGTGGGCGGTGTGCCGGACGAGGGCGTCGACCCGCTCCGCGAGATCGGGGCTCAGGCGCACGAGATGGGGCCGGGTGCCCGCCAGCGGTTCCAGGAGCAGGGCCGGATCGCTCTCCGCCAGTGCCCCCGCGAGGGCCGTGCGCACCCGGGGCGGCAGGCCGTCGAGCGCGGTGACCTGCCCGGCCAGCTGCCGCAGGTCCGCGGCGTTCCCCCGGGCCCAGGTGCTCACCGAACGGTCGGCCGCCCGCCGGTTCCGGGTCGCCCGGACCCGCTGTTCGCCGGTGTCGCCCGGCCTGCCCGGCCGTACCCGCAGGTAGCGCCGCTCGGCGGCCTGCCGGCTGGTGACGCCGAGCGGCCCCGCCAGGTCGGCCCAGCTCGCGCCCGCCTCCCGGGCCGTCTCGATGAGGCCCGGCTCCCAGTCCGCGAGGCGCTCGCGGAGCTCCCGCAGCAGGAGCAGGGCGGCGAGCGCCTGCTCGGAGGAGGGCGGCTCCGCGCCCGTCGCCGGACCGGGGCCGTCCGCCGTGCCCGCCTCCCGTACGGCCTCGTCGATCGTCGCGAGGGCGGCGAGGGCCGCGTGGAGGCTGAGGGGGCGGTCGGTTCCGGCCACGGGGCGCATCCTCTCCGTCCGGTCGTCTCGGACCGATGTCGTCTTTCCGTTGACAGGACAGTTGTCGTCATTCGGATGACATGCTACAACGGAGTCAGGTGAAGCGCATTGGCTCCTTGTCGATCCGATGGAGGTGTTTCGCGATGTTGATGCGCACCGATCCGTTCCGCGAGCTCGACCGCCTGACGCAGCAGCTGCTGGGCGCCACCGGCACCTGGTCACGGCCGTCGACCGTGCCGATGGACGCGTACCGCGAAGGCGACGTGTACGTCATCGCGCTCGACCTGCCCGGTGTCTCGCCGGACGCCATCGACATCGACGTCGAGCGGAACATGCTGACGGTCAAGGCGGAGCGCCGGCCGGTGGCGAAGGCCGAAGACGTGACGATGGAGCTGTCCGAGCGGCCCCTCGGCGTCTTCTCCCGCCAGCTGATGCTCGCCGACACCCTCGACACCGAGAAGATCACCGCCGACTACGAGGCGGGCGTGCTGACCCTGCGCATCCCGATCGCGGAGCGCGCGAAGGCCCGCAAGATCGAGATCGGCCGGGGCGACGACCGCAAGCAGATCAGCGGCTGACCCACCCGGCCGGCGCCAGAGCCGTGCTGCCGGCGGCCCACCCGCGATCGGCGCCCCACGGCCCGACCGTCCGCCGCGGTCCGGTGGCCGGACCGCACCGGGAGGAAACCCGGACGCCGACGACCAGGCCCCCGGGCCGGCGGCACCCCGGACGCCGGAGATTTCGGCGTCCGCGCCAGGAGAACCCCGCGAGCGGAGGGCGGGTGCCCCACCGGACCACCCGCCCCCGCCGCTCCCCACCCGCTCCTTCCCCCGCCGAAGGGAGCCGTGATGAGACTGCCGTGGCAGACGTTCCTCGACCGAGTCGGGGAACGCGGCGACTACCCCACCCCCCACGAGGCGGAACGCGCCGCGCGCACGGTCCTGGCGCTGCTCGGCGCCCACCTCGTCGGCGACGTACGGGCCGCGCTCGCGGCCCGCCTCCCGGAGACCTTCGCCGTCGTGCTGCTCAATCCGCTCCAGGCCGCCGAGCCGCTCTCCCCGGAGCGGTTCGTCCGCGCGACCGCCGCCTGGATCGAGGGGGCCACCGAACAGACCGCGGCCTGGGACGTGAGCGCGGTCCTCAGCACCGTCGCCGACGCGGCGGGCGAGGAGCTCACCTCCCGGATGCTGCTCCAGCTCCCACCCGGCTACGACGTCCTCTTCGGCCGGCCGCACTCCGTGTGAGCCGGCACCCGTACCCGTCCACCCCGCCCGGCCCCGGCGGCCGGGCCCGCAGAGAACGGTGACGACCAGACCCATGCTCCAGCAGACCGAGACGGCCATCCCCGCCCCCCGCACCGGACTCCAGGAGAGCGAGGACTACGTACGCCTCCTCGAACGCGTCCGCTACGAGGGCGCCCACCCCACCCGTGAGCACGCGGAGGAAGCCGTACGGGACGTCCTCGCGGCCCTCGGCCGCCAGCTGGTCGGCGACGAACGCGTCGACCTCGCCGCCCGGCTCCCCGTCGAGGCGGCCCTCGTCCTCACCGGTCAGATCCCGGCCCTGAACCGTCTCACCGGCTGGGAGTTCGTGAAGGACCTCGCCGAACGCACCGGCCGGACGCCCGCCACGGCCCGCTGGAACGTGAGCGCGGTCCTGGCCGCCGTCACCCGGCTGGCCGGTCCGGAGCTGATCGACCGGATTGTGGCCCAGCTCCCGCCGGGCTACGCCCTCCTCTTCGGCCGCGCCGAACTCACCCAGCGCCGGCCCGCCGCCGAGGGCACGGCCGCCGCGGCCTGATCCCCGCCCTCCGTTCCCCCGCGCCCCTCCCGACCCGGGCCCGGTCCTCGTCGATCCGGGCCCGGTCCCGTGTCCACGCCGTCCGGACCTCCGGAGGCCATCGGCCCGCCCGGTGTCAGGGGGCGGCCTCCGTGCGCGCGGCCCGCACCGCCGGAGCCGTCGAGTGCGGCAGCAGGTCGGCCGGGCGGTCCGGCCGCAGGACGGTCACCTCGACCTCCTCCCGGAATCGGTACGGGCGGTGGGCGAGCACGCTCGCCAGGTTCCGCCGCACCCGTGACATCTCGGCCCGTACGGTCACCGTCCTCGTCCGGTCCCCGAACACGTCCTGCGCCAGCTCCGCCGCCGTCCGCCCGTCCCGGTGCAGCGCGAGCACGTACAGCAGCTCGGCGTGGCGCGGGCTCAGCTCCTGCTGCCAGCTCCCGGCAGGCCCCGACACGTCCACCGTCCAGCGGCGCGGCCGGCTCAGGTCCAGCACCACCCGGCCGGCCGCACCCGGTTCGGCCTCCGCCGGCGGCGGCTCCTCCTCCACGCGCAGCAGCCAGCCCCCCGGCAGCGGCTCCACCGCGCACATGCCCAGCGAGGGCAGCCATGTCCGCCCCGCCCGGAAGGACTTCGGCAGCGCGATCCGGTCCACCGGCGCGATCCCCGTCACCGCCGCCGTCCACCCGTGCGCGTCCACGGCGACCGCCCGGCCGCCCACCCGGCACAGGATCGGCGCCGCCACCGCCCGCAGCCGCTCCACCGACCGCCGGTGCCGCTCCCGCATCTCCGCCTCGGCCAGCCGCGCCACGGAAGCGACCAGGGCGAGCATCGCCGGGTGGAAGCTGGAGGCCGGGCCGCTCACGTCCAGGATGCCGAGCAGCCGCTGGTCGCGCGGGTCACGTACCGGGGCCGCCGCGCAGGTCCAGTTGTGGAGGGTGTGCACGTAGTGCTCGGCCGAGTGGACCTGGACCGCCCGGCCCATGGCGAGGGCCGTGCCCACGGCGTTGGTGCCGGCGGTGTGCTCGGTCCAGGCGGCGCCCTCCTCCAGGCAGATCCCGTTCGCCTGCCGCATCACCGCGAGGTTGCCCTCCCGCCACAGCACCCGGCCCTGTTCGTCGGTGACCACCATGATCTGGAGGGAGGCGTCGGCGATGCCGGCGAGGCCGCCGCTCAGCGTCTCCATCACCTCGGAGAGGAGCGTGGAGCGCCGTCGCCGCTCCAGTTCCTCCCGCCGCAGCAGGACACTGCTCGTGCCCTGGTCCGGGTCGAGACCTATCCGGGCCATCCGCTGCCAGGAGGCGTCGATCACGGGGCGGGGCGCGATCGGGGGCGTACGGCCCGCGAGCGTCTCCTCGCGGACCCGGTGCAGCAGGCGCGTGGCCTGAGCGGCGTCCATGGCGGCCAGCCGCTTCATGTCCAGCTGCGTGTTCTTCATCGGTCTCTCCCAGCCACCCCGGCGCTGTATCGGTTCTGCTGATGTCCGGGGTGTCGCTGCCCATCGTGCCGTCCCACGGCGCCCGGCGAGGGACGGTTTCGGTAATCCTGCAACCCTTTGCAACTCTGGCCGGGAGCGGCCCCCGTACGTGAAGGTGGAACCAGCGGTGGGTGGTGCCGTGTCGGCGCAGCACCACCCCCGCTTCTTCCGCGCCGAGCGGCCGACCGGGGCCCGCGCGCCGGCGGTCCGGCCCCCGGCCCCGGCCCTGCCGGTTCCCCCGCGGACGGCCACCCCCGCGACCCCGGCGCCGGCTCAGACCTCCACGCGCGCCCGCTCCACCACCGACCGCAGGTCCAGCGTGGGCGGCAGCGTCCCGAAGGCCGCCCCCGCCTCCCCGCCGAGCCGCCCCGCGCAGAACGCGTCCGCGACCTCCGGCGGCGCCCACCGCACGAGCAGCGATCCCTGCAGCACCAGCGCCATGCGCTCCACCAGCCGCCGCGCCCGCGCCTCCACCCCGTCCAGGTCCGCCAGCTCCGTCAGCACCCCCCGGATCGCCCGGTCGAGCCGGTGGTCCGCGCCCCGCGCCGCCCCCACCTCGGTCAGGAAGGCGTCGAGCGCCGCCGGCTCGGTCCGCAGGGCCCGCAGCACGTCGAGGGCCTGGACGTTCCCCGAGCCCTCCCAGATCGAGTTGAGCGGTGACTCGCGCAGCAGGCGCGGCATCCCCGACTCCTCCACGTAGCCGTTGCCCCCCAGGCACTCCAGCGCCTCCGCCACCACCGGCGTGCAGCGCTTCGTCACCCAGTACTTCGCCGCCGGCACGGCGATGCGGAGCAGGGCCCGCTCCGCGGGGGTGTCGGCGTCGCAGGCGGCCGCGAGACGCATCCCGAGGACCGTGGCCGCCTCCGACTCCAGCGCCAGGTCGGCGAGCACGTTCCGCATCAGCGGCTTGTCGACGAGGAGACCGCCGAACGCCGAGCGGTACGAGGCGTGGTGCACGGCCTCCGCCACCGCCCGCCGCATCAGCGCCGCCGAGCCGAGCACGCAGTCCAGCCGGGTGGCCGCCACCATGCCGATGATCACGCCGATCCCGCGGCCCTCCTCACCGACCCGGCGCGCCCAGGTCGTCCCGTCGAACTCCACCTCCGCGGAGGCGTTCGAACGGTTGCCCAGCTTGTCCTTCAGACGCATGAGCGCGAACGCGTTGCGCGTCCCGTCCTCCAGGATCCGGGGCACGAGGAAGCAGGTGAGCCCGCCCGGTGCCTGCGCCAGGACCAGGAAGGCGTCCGACATCGGCGCCGAACAGAACCACTTGTGGCCCGTCAGGACGTACTCCCCGGCCGCCGCCAGCGGGCGCGCCGACGTGGTGTTCGCCCGGACGTCGCTGCCGCCCTGCTTCTCCGTCATCCCCATGCCGAGCAGCACGCCCGTCTTGCCCAGCGGCGGCCGCAGCTCCTCCTCGTACAGGTGCGAGGTCGCCAGCGGCTCCCACACGGCGGCGAGTTCCGGCTCGGCGCGCAGCGCCGGCACCGCCGCGTGCGTCATCGAGACCGGGCAGCCGTGCCCCGCCTCCACCTGCGACATCAGCAGGAACCCGGCGGCGCGCCGGACGTGCCCGCCCGGCCTGCCCCACGCGTCCGTGAGGCCCGACGTCACCGACTTGCCGAGCAGCCGGTGCCAGGCCGGATGGAACTCCACCTCGTCGACGCGGTGGCCGTACCGGTCGTGGGTGCGCAGCCGGGGCGGGAAGGCGTTCGCCAGCTCCGCCCACCCGTTCAGCTGCGTCGAACCGGCCGAACGGCCGAGCGCCCCCAGCTCCTCGCGCGCCTCCTCCAGGACCTCCGGGGCGCCCGCCGCGCCGAGGTGCCGGTCGACGGCCTCGGTCAGGGCCCGGTCGCTCGTGAAGACGTCGTATCCCACCAGGGGCGGAGCCTGATTGGTGACGGTGTGGGTGCTCGCTGCCATGCCGATACGGTAAGCAGGTGCAGGCAGCAAGAGAAACACCCGAAAGGCCCGAGCGTCGGCCCTGGAGCAGGCTCCACCGGGCACGCGTCCTCTACCGCAACGTCTCGAAGCGGAAGATGGTCTGGCTGCTTCTGAAGGACACCGTCAACTCGTGCATCGAGTACCGGATCCTGGGTCTCGCCGCCGAGGCCGCGTTCTTCACCCTGCTGTCCCTGCCGCCCCTCCTCCTCGGCCTGATCGCCCTCCTCGGCTACGCCGACGACTGGACCAACACCGACACCGTCGCCAGCATCGAGGAGAACATCCTCCGGGCCGCCGGGACGGTCCTCTCCGACCGCGGCGTCCACGACATCGCCAAACCCCTCATCGAGGACGTCACGCAGGGCAAACGCCCCGACCTCATCTCCCTCGGCTTCGCCATCGCCCTCTGGTCCGGCTCCCGCGCGGTGAACGTCTTCATCGACACCATCACCGTCATGTACGGACTCGACGGCCACCGCGGCATCGTCAAGACCCGGCTCCTGGCCTTCCTGCTCTATCTCGTGGCCCTGGTCATCGGAGCCGTCGTCCTGCCCCTCGCGGTCGTGGGACCCGACCGGGTCGTGGAGTTCGTCCCCTGGGGGACGGAGATCGTCACCGTCCTCTACTGGCCGGCCGTCATCCTGCTGACCATCGCCTTCCTCACCACGCTCTACCACGTGTCCGTGCCCGTCCGGTCGCCGTGGATCGAGGACATCCCCGGCGCCCTGGTCGCGCTCGCCATGGGGGTGCTCGGCAGTTTCCTGCTCCGCATCTACCTGACCAGCCAGGTCGAGGGCCCCACCATCTACGGCTCGCTCGCCGCCCCCATCGCGGTCCTCCTCTGGATCGGCATCTCCGCCTTCGCCGTCCTCGTCGGCGCCGCCGTGAACGCCGCCATCGACCGCGTGTGGCCCTCCGTCGCCACCGCCGCCGCCCGTGAGGCCAACGAGCGCGCCCGCGCCGTCCAGGCCGCCGAACTCGTCGCCCGCGTCCGCGCCGAGGCCGAGGAGGTGGACGAGGACGACCCCGACATGCCGTCCGAGTTCCCCGAGCGCTGGTCCAGGTTCCTGCCCCCGGACGACGTGAAGTCCCGCCTCCACGCGGGCGGGGACAAGGATTGACGGCCGCCGGGACCCGGGGGACGTACACCGAGCGCCCCGCGCGGCTCGACGGCGCCTTCCTGTGGGCCCGGACCGCCCCGGCCGCCGCCGCGCCCTCCCGGCCCGTGCTCCCCGACGGCTGCATGGACCTCGTGTGGGCCGACGGACACCTCTTCGTCACCGGCCCCGACACCCGGCCCTGGGTGCCGGGGGAGCGGGTGGAGCGGTACGCCGGGCTGCGCTTCGCCCCCGGTGACGCGCCCCGCGTCCTCGGGGTGCCCGCACGGGAACTGCGCGACCGGCGCGCCGGCCTCGACGACCTGTGGGGTACGGCCGAGGCGCGGCGGCTCGCCGAGCGGATCGGCGCCGCCCCCGACCCGGCCGCCGCCCTCGAACGCCTCGTCCTGCGCCGCGCCGCCGCGGCCCCGCCACCCGACCCGGTGCTGCGCGAGGTCGTCACCCGCCTCGACGCCGGACGTCCGGTCGCCGCCACCGCCGACGCCCTCGGGCTCGGCGCCCGCAGGCTGCACCGGCTCTCCCTGGACGCCTTCGGCTACGGCCCCAGGCCCCTGGCACGGATCCTCCGCCTCCAACGGGCGCTCGCCCTCCTCCGGTCCGGCCTCCCGCCGGCCGAGACGGCGCTGCGCGCCCGCTACGCGGACCAGGCCCACCTGACCCGGGAGACACGCGCTTTGGCCGGGACGACCCCGGCCGCCTACGCCCGCCCGTTCGCGCCTCCGGCGGCACCGTCGGGGGACGGGGCGGCCGGAAGGTCGGCGAAGAGGGACACCCCCGCTCCGTCCGGGTCGAGGACCACGGCGTAACGCTGCCCCCAGAACGCGTCCCAGGGCTCCAGATGCCCGCCGTACCCGGCGCCGGTCAGCTCCGCGTACAAGGCGTCCACCTCCCCGGGCGACCCGCAGCGGAAGGCGAGTTCGACCCGGTGCCCGCCGGTCGGCCGGCTCCACCCCGGGTCGAACGCCCGGACCGTCTCCTCGGTGTCCCAGGCCACCCGCAGCCCCCCGGCCAGCCCCACCTCCACGTGCGGCGCGCTCTCGGCCCCCTCGGGCACGTCGAGGCCGAGCCGCCGGTAGAACGCGAGCGAGGCGGCCATGTCGGAGACCACCAAGCCGATCAGATCAAGTCGCGGTGTGTTCATGCCCCGAGAGGTTAAGCGCGATCCGGACCCGGGTCTTGTACGGATCGGACACGGCCGCCGACGCGCGCGGTCGTCAGTCGGCACCGCTGAGGTCCGCGGCCCAGGACGGGTGCGTGAGGTCTCCGATTTAATCGGTGGTGCCGTGCCCCGGGGTGAGGCTAGGGTTCTGCTCGTCCCGAGGCGCGGCCGTGTCGTCGCCGAGGGCACGGAGTTGGTCCGTTGAGAAGAAGCAGGAGGTGAGGACATTGATGACTGTCACGGTGACGGGCTCTGCCCGCATTCAGGAGTTCATCGTTCCCACCCCCGTGGCCTCCGGCTGACACCGACTCGATCCGCGCGCTCGGAGCGCGCCGCCGGGGCCACCCTGTGAAGGGTTCCCCTTGTCTTTCCCGCTTTCCGCCGCTTCCTCCACCTTTTCCACCGCTCCGGCTCCCGCCGGCGCCGCCTCGGTACTCGACGCCCACGGCTGGGACACCGGCTGGGCCGAGGCCTTCGCCCCGTACGCCGCGCGGGGACTCGTTCCCGGGCGGGTCGTCCGGGTCGACCGCGGGCAGTGCGACGTCGCCACTCCCGGCGGCGTCGTCCGCGCCGACACCGCCTTCGTGACCCCGCACGACCCGCTGCGCGTCATCTGCACCGGCGACTGGGCGGCCGTCGACCCCGAGGGCGCCGGCGACCCCCGTTACGTACGGGCGTACCTGCCGCGCAGGACGGCGTTCGCGCGGTCCACCTCCTCCAAGCGGTCCGAGGGGCAGATCCTCGCCGCCAACGTCGACCACGCGATCATCACCGTCTCGCTCGCCGTCGAGCTGGACCTCGGCCGGATCGAGCGGTTCCTCGCGCTGGCCTGGGAGTCCGGCGCCCAGCCCGTCGTCGTCCTCAGCAAGGCCGACCTGGTGCCCGACCCGGTCGGGCTCTCCTACCTCGTCGAGGACGTCGAAACCGTCGCCCCCGGCGTGCGGGTGCTGCCCCTGAGCGCGGCCACCGGCCTCGGTCTCGACGAGCTCTCCGCCACCGTCGCGGGCGGCACGACCGTGCTGCTCGGCGTCTCCGGCGCGGGCAAGTCCACCCTCGCCAACGCCCTGGTCGGCGAGGACGTCATGGACGTCCGCGAGGCCCGGGACGTCGACGGCAAGGGCCGGCACACCACCACCACCCGCAACCTCTTCGTGCTGCCCGGCGGCGGTGTCCTCATCGACACGCCGGGACTGCGCGGTGTCGGCCTCTGGGACGCGGAGACCGGGGTGGGCCAGGTGTTCTCCGAGATCGAGGAGCTGGCCCGGGACTGCCGCTTCCACGACTGTGCCCACGAGGCGGAGCCGGGCTGCGCGGTCACGGCGGCCGTGGAGGACGGCACGCTCGCCGTGCGCCGCCTGGAGAGCTACCGCAAGCTGCTCCGCGAGAACCAGCGGATCGTCGCCAAGACCGACGCCCGGCTGCGCGGCGAGATCCGCAAGGACTGGAAGCGCACGATGGCCGCGGGCCGCGCCGCCGTGGAGTTCAAGCGCAAGGGACGTCTGCGGTAGCCCGTACGGGCGGGGACGTACGGCTCCGGGGAGCGCGGTGTCCGAAAACCGCGAGCCCCGGGCCGTCCGCCGCCGCACACTGGATCCCGTGACGGACGACGACACCCGCTACGAGGCGGTGAGCAGCAGGGACGCGCGGTTCGACGGAGAGTTCTTCTTCGCCGTCCGCACCACCGGCATCTACTGCCGTCCCAGCTGCCCCGCCGTCACCCCCAAACGGCAGAACGTCACCTTCTTCCCGACGGCCGCCGCCGCCCAGGGCCACGGCTTCCGCGCCTGCCGCCGCTGCCGCCCGGACGCCGTGCCCGGCTCCGCCGAGTGGAACGTCCGGGCCGACGTCGTCGGCCGGGCCGTGCGGATGATCGGCGACGGGGTCGTGGACCGCGAGGGCGTCCCCGGGCTCGCCGGCCGCCTCGGCTACAGCACCCGGCAGGTCCAGCGCCAGCTCACCGCCGAGCTCGGCGCCGGACCCGTCGCCCTGGCCCGTGCCCAGCGCGCCCACACCGCCCGGCTGCTGCTGCAGACCACCGCCCTGCCGGTCACCGACATCGCCTTCGCCGCCGGCTTCGCCAGCGTCCGCCAGTTCAACGACACCATCCGCGCCGTCTACGCCCGCACCCCCACCGCCCTGCGCGCCGAGGCCGGCGCGGGGGCCCGGGACCGCACCGCGCTCGCCGCCGGCGTCCCGCTGCGGCTCGCCCACCGCGGCCCCTACGCCGCCCGGGAGGTCTTCGACCTGCTCGCCGCCGAGGCCGTCCCCCTGGTCGAGGAGGTCGTCGGCGCCCCCGGCACCCGGACCTACCGGCGCACGCTCCGCCTCCCGTACGGCACCGGCATCGTCTCCGTCGACGAGCGGTCGGCCGGCCGCTGGCTCGACGCCCGCATCCACCTCACCGACCTGCGCGACCTCACCACCGCCGTGCACCGGCTGCGCCGCCTCTTCGACCTGGACGCCGACCCCTACGCGGTCGCGGAACGGCTCGGCGCCGACCCGCTGCTCGCCGCCGAGGTCGCGGCCCGGCCCGGCGTACGGTCCCCGGGCACGGCCGCGCCGGAGGAGTTCGCGCTGCGGGCCGTCCTCGGGCCCGGGGAGGCGGCCCGGGTCGTGCGGCGGTACGGCACGCCCCTCGACACTCCCTGCGGCACCCTCACGCACCTCTTCCCCACCCCGGCCGGGCTGGCCGCCCACCCCGACGCCGGGCCGCTCGCCCGCGCCCTGGCCGCCGGGGAGGTCCGCCTCGATCCGGGCGCCGACCGCGACGAGGCCGAGCGCGCCCTGCGCGGCGTCGCGGGCGTGGACGCGGGGACCGCCGCCCTGATCCGCATGCGGGCCCTCGGTGACCCGGACGTCGCCCCCGTGTCCGTACCCGGACCGGAGGCGGAGCGGTGGCGCCCCTGGCGCTCGTACGCGGCCCGCTACCTGGCCCCGGCGCCGGCCGAGCTCAGCCCGCGATGACCGCGCCCGCCCAGGCGCCCGCGATGAGCAGGCACGCGAACAGCTCCACCAGGACGCTCGTGCCCGCCGCCCGCATCACGGCCCGCGTCGCCGCCCCCGCCTGGCCGTGGCCGCCGAGCCGCAGGCGCTCCGCGAGGTAGATCCCGCCCACGAAACCGGGGAGCGCGCCCACCACCGGGAGCAGCAGAAAACCGAGGAGCGCGCCGGCGCCCGCGTACGCGGCCATGCGCCGGGTGATGCCGACGCCCCGGAAGCGGCGGGGCGGCAGCTGCCAGACCACCACCTGGGTGAGCAGCAGGAGCGCGGTCGAGGAGACCAGCAGGATCCAGGCCAGGCCGGTCTGCTCGTGCAGCGACCACCACAGCATGGCGGCCCAGACGAGCCACGTCCCCGGCACCCCGGGCACGAGCACCCCGAAGACGCCGAGCAGCATCACCGTCGCCACCATCAGGAGCTGCCACACACCCACCCGGCCAGCGTCCCGCACCCACCGCCTCCGCGCAGGTCGGGCGCGGCATCCGGGAGCGGTGGCTCCGGGGGGGCGGCCTCCGGGCGGAGCGAAGCCCCGGCCACCCCGCCGTCCCGCCTCAGCGCCGGGACACCCACCCCTTCTCGTACGCGTGCCACCCCAGCTGGAGGCGGGTCGTCACCCCGGTCAGTTCCATGAGGCCCTTCACCCGGCGCTGCACCGTCCGCAGGCCCAGGTCGAGCTGCTTGGCGACGCTCGCGTCGGTCATGCCCGCGAGCAGCAGGGACAGCACCTCCAGGTCCGTGGCGTCCGGCCCCGGTGCCTCCTCCTCCGTGACCTGCGCGCCGGCGCCGAGCCGCAGGGGCAGCGCGTCGCGCCACACCGACTCGAAGAGGCCCATGAGCGACTCCAGCAGCCCGCTGGCGTGCACCACGAGCGCCGCCGGCTCCGCGCCCCGGCCGGTCAGCGGCACCATGGCCAGGGTCCGGTCGGCGACCACCAGCTTGGTGGGGACCCGGTCCACCACCCGGACCTTCTCGTCCCGGCCGAGCGCCGCCGCCAGCTCACCGAGCCCCGAGGGCTGGGTCAGCACCTCCCGCTCCAGCACCACCCGGTAGGCGACACCACGGCTCGCGGCCCGCTCCTCCACGTCGTTCTCCAGGCCCGTGACGGCGACCGGCTTGCCCGTGACCAGCGCGCAGACCTCCTCCGCGGCGCCGAGCTGGAGCTGGAAGAAACGATGCGCCACGGCGCTCGCCCCGGTCACCACCTCCACCAGGTCGTGCACCGCCGGTTCCGTCGCCTCCGCCCGGTACTCCTCGGCGAGGATCTTCGCCGCCAGCTCCGCCTGTTCCAGCTCGTGCCGCTGCTGGGTCAGCAGGGCCCCGAGCGCCACCCCGGGCGGCGCCGCCACCCAGCGCCCGGTCCGCGCCGAGGACTGGGCGGCGAGCCCCTGCGCCTCCAGCCGGCGCAGCGCCCGCTCGGTGTCCTGCTCGGGCAGCCCCAGCCGGTGCGCGAGATCGGAGACCTCCGCCGCGCCCAGCGCCACCAGCGCCCGGTACGCGGACTCCTGACGTCCGTCGAGTCCTATCGCTCCCAGCATGTGCGTCCCGCCCCTCGCCGTACCGCCGGCCGCGTCCCGGGGGTTCCCGGAGCTCCTGCCGGAGGCATTCGTTCCGTTGGTGACCTGGCGGGAATCGGCCACGGCGTATTCCCGCCGCACCCATCATCCCCGCACCGCCCTCACCTCTGCCAATGTGGCGCCACCGCACCACCGACAGTCGCCGGAAGCGGGCCTTTCGCGCCTCTTCCCGGAATCAGATGGGGAGAGCGATGCGCCCGACGCCGCGTACGGTCCGGGGGCCGGCGACCGCCGCCGTCCCGGCCGTCGAACTCGTGCGCGGCGAGGGCGCCTTGCCGCGCCCCGGCGTCGACGCGGCCCACCCCCGTCGGGCCGAAGACCGCCTGCGAGGTACCGGCCGAAGCCGGGACGTACCCCCCGAACGGAACACCGCACGATCGGGAGCGACGCGCGGTCGAGGTCCACGTCCGTCAACTCATACCGGGAATTCACCTCCAAGCCTGAGACGAGCGTCTATTCTCAAGGCATCCCGATTCCCTTCCCCCGGTACGACCTTCCGGAGGACGGACCCAAGACCCTCGCCGCGACCGACGGCCAGCGGATCGGCCTCACCGCGACGGGTCACGCGGGGTACCCCCCCGCGGCGCTCACCCCGGCCACGCTCGCGTACTCCTGCGACGGCGGCGTGACCCGGGCCGGAGAGCGGGTCTCTCAGCAGGGCGACGGCCGGACCGCGACCGTGCACCACGCGGGCGCGTCCGGCGCGAGGTCACCCTGAGGACCGAACGGACGGACGCCCACGGCGACTCCGTCCCCCTGACCGTGGTCGGCGCTGACGACGTGCGCTGACCACGCGGTCCGCCGGGCGTCCTTCCCGTGGGGGGTGGGGTCGCCCGGCGGACCACCCATTCGCCGTAACGGTTTTGGGGATGTCCCGTTTTCGGACGCCGTGCGCGGTGGACAATAAGGGCATGACTCAGCAGGGGGACAACTGGTGGGACAAGCTCTACGACGACGCGGCGCCGGAACCGGCACCGCCGGGCCGGTCGCACGGCTCCGGCTCGGGTGACTCGCTCGACGCCCACTTCGCCTCGGCGACCCGCGCCACGTCCGGCCCCGCCCCGGAGCCGCGCCTCCCGGACCCGGTGACCGCGCCCGAACCGCCCGCCACCTCGAGCCCCCCGGCCCGGGCGGAAGCCACCCCGGCCGCACCGCCCGCCGCACCCGCCGTGCCCGAGCCCGCGCCCCCGGCGCCCCCCGGGCCCGAGACGCCACCACCCGCCGCACCGGCCCCGCCCGCTGCGCCCCCGGCCGTCCCGCCGCCACCCCGCGCCCCCGCCGCTCCCGTCGGGCGCGCGCCCTGGGAGGCCCCGGAGGCCGGGCCGCGCACCTTCCCGGAGCCCCCGCCTCCCGAGCCCCCGCCCCCGCCCCCCGAGGCCGCCCCCGCGCCGCGGGGGCCCCCCGCCGGGGCGCGGGG